>NZ_JBVJGT010000003.1:0-78847 GCF_055587185.1 Micromonospora sp. NPDC048040
AGGCGTTTTCAGCCGTTCCGCTATCCGGCAACGCTCTGACCTGCATCTTCCCGTGATCCATGTGCCTAGACCGCCCAACATCTGTGGAACCCAGGCTCGGGCGGGATCCCTTCATAGGCATTGATCACCATGGGCTGCGGTCGGCCGAGTCACGTCCGCCGAGCGCGCGCCAAGCCTCGCAACACTCAACCCGTCGAACCTGGCCACCACGCAGAAGCGATCGAGATCATCGAGGCATTCCTCGCAGCCGCGCGAGGCGGGGCGCATTGGCTGCGGTCCGCGCTCGACGGGCGCACCTCACCGAAGGCGTTCTACCGGCAGCGCCACCGCGGCCCCGCCCGGGATCGCTGACCTGGGCAGCACCGACTTCCTGATCACCAGGTGCGTCCCGGCAACGAGCTTGCCCTCGCGATTGGCGCGGTCCGGCTGCAGTGCCATCCGGGCGGCCGTGTACCCAACATCCCCGAAGGGCACGTGCACGGTCGTCAACGGCACCCGGAGGTCCGCCGACAACAGCATGTCGTCGAAGCCGATGACCGACATCTGTTCAGGCACAGCGATCCCGGCGTCCTCGAGCGCGGCGAGTGCACCCAGGGCGATCAGATCACACTCGCCGAAGACAGCGGTGAACGCCGGTCCATCCTGCAGCGCAGCCCGCACCGCCTCGACACCGGTCCGACGATCCCGCGACCCGATCCGGACCAGCGCCGGGTTGACCTCGACACCAAACTCGGCGCAGGCCTGCTCGAATCCCCGCGCCCGGGCGTCGCTTGTCGAGAAGCCGAGCGGTCCCCGTACGAAGAGCACGTCCCGGTGCCCGTGGCTCAACAGGTACGACATCGCTGCGGCGGCACCACCGACGTTGTCATAGTTGACGACGAGTCCGGGGCTCCCGGCGTCGACCGCCGGCCGACCACAGAACACCAGCGGCTTGTCCGCCACGGCGTACTCCCGCACCAGCGCCGCCAGGTCCTGGACGTAGCCGGCCGAGCTCCAACGACCACCCGCGACCACCACGGCCGACACCGTCGGGTCCTCGAGCAGAGACCGGAGTTGGGTCAGCTCCCGCACCGGGTCGTCGCCGGTCGTAGCGACAACGCAGCCCGTCGTGCCGGCACCGTTCACCGCCTCGACCGCCTCGACGATCTGGTCGACGAAGAGTCCGGAGAGGCTCCCGACGATCACCGCGAGTCGACGCTCGCGACGCCGGGCCCGCACGTCGTCGACGGCGTAGCCCAACTGCTTGGCCGCGCGGCTGACCGCGACCGCCGTCGCCGCGGACACCTGGCCACGGCCGGTCATCGCGCGTGACGCCGTGGCGATCGACACCCCGGCGCGGTCGGCGACCTCCCGCAGGGTCGGTTTGCCGGCCAGTCGGGCCCTTCCCACGACTCCATCACCCCTCACACCACTTGCTGTAAACGTTACAGTACGTCTCCCCCGCCGGCCGAACCATTGCCGTGCAAAACGTGCCCAGGCCGCCGTTGACAACGTTCCGCAAACAATGGAAGTCTTCCGCAAGAAAGTCGTTGCGGAGTTCGCGTGCGATGGAGCTGCGACGCAGGGACGCCCAGGAGGGTCGTCGACATGGTCAGTGCCGAGCGCCTCACCACAGCAGACCAGCAGGTATTCACGCGCAGACTGAGAGCCGCGAGGACCATCGCGACGAGGGGCCGACGCGCGGGCGCACGCCTGGTCGCCCTCGCCACGACGGCGGCGCTCGCGCTCGTCCCGATCAGCGGGGCCGCGGCCGCGGCCGAACCCAACCTCGACTTCGAGAGCGGCACCCTCGCACCGTGGACCGTTGCCGGTGGCACCTGGTCGGTCGCCCAACCGGGCCACCAGGGCCAGTGGGCGGCGCTGATGGTCGACGACTCGCTGATCGCGTCGGCGTCGCTGCGGAGCGCCGCGCTGCCGGCCACCGCGGGCTCGTACGAAGTGGGCGGTTGGCTGTCGGTGGCAGAGGGAACGCCGTCGCTGTTCGTGTACTTCTACGATGCCGCGGGCCGCCAGCTCGGCACCGAAAGCGAACGCCTCCGCGGCCTCACCGCCGGCTGGACGTGGCGGTCCTTCCGTGCCACCGCCCCCGCCGGTACGGCGTCGGCGCGCGTGATGCTCTACTCGTCCTCGGCCGACGTCACGACCGCGCGGTGGGACAGCATCTCCCTGGAGCGCGCCAACTGGACCGAGACCCCGCTGGGCAGCCCGCTGAAGGCGATCAACCTGATCGGGGCCACGATCGGCACCGGAGCCGACGGCCGCTCGGAGACGTGGACCGTCAGCAACGGCAACCCCGCCGTGCTTCAGGTGATCGACACGCTGACCGGTGATCTCGAGAGCACCCTGCCCCTGCCTGGCGCAGGGGGCTCGTGGTCGCTGGTGCAGCACAGCTCGGGGGACGTCTATGTGGCGACCTGGCCGGGCGGGCTGCTGTACCGCTACCGCCCCGGCACCGGCACGGTCGAGAACCTTGGCCGCGGGGCCGGCGCGGGCACCTACCTGTGGGACATCGAGGAGAGCAGCGACGGACGGCTATGGTTCGGTTCGTCACCGGCCGGAGCCCTGACCAGCTACGACCCGGCGTCCGGCCAGTACGAGGACCACGGCCCGATGGCGCCAGGCCAGGGCTATGCCCGGTCCGTGGCCGTCGCCGGCACCAAGGTGTACGTCGGCATGGGCTCGACCCAACCGCAGCTCGTCGAGTACGACGCGGTGACCCGGACGAAGCGCTCGATCCCGGTGCCGGCCGAGGTCGCGAACCGCGAATTCGCCTACAGCCTGGACTTCCGGGGCGGCCTGCTCTACACCCGCATCCAGGGCGTGACCGGCAGCGACCTCTACAGCTACGACGTCCGGACCGCGCGCTGGCAGAAAGTGCATGGCGTGGGGGTGACGGCGATCAGTCCCAAGCGCGGCACCAAGATCTACTTCCCCGCCGAGGGTCGGCTGCACAGCTACAACCCGCTGGTCGGCAAGGCCAAGGACCTCGGCGTCGGCGCCTCGACCGCCGTTCGCACCCTCGGCTGGGTCGACCTCGAGCGACCCGACATGCCGGGCGAATCGGTGGTGTGGCTGGACGGCCGCGGCGGCTACCTCGCGTGGAACCCGGAGTCCGACAAGTCGGTCGAGTGGCAGTCGCGCGCGATGCCCGTGCCGGTGCAACTGCACGCCATCGAGACCGGCCCCGGCAACCAGTTGTACGTCAGCGGGTTCATCCACCCGGGCCTGGCGCAGTGCGACCCGCGCACCCTGGCCTGCACCCAGCTGCCGGAGGGTGGCGTGGGACAGATCGAGGGGATGTTCACCGACGGCCCCGACCTCTACCTCGGTTCGTACGGGCACGCCCAGCTGTTCCGGTACGACACCACGGCGCCGTGGACCGCGGCCACCAACCCCCGCCTGCTCGCCGACCTGTCGGAGCAGCACTTCCAGGATCGCCCGTTCGGCTGGGCGAAGAGCGGTGGGCTGATCTGGACCACGACGGTCCCGGTGTACGGTCACCTCGGCGGGGTTGTCGCCTCGATCGACCCGCGCACCGACGCGGTCACCGTGTACGACACCGTGCTCGGTCGGCGCAGCGGCACCTCGATGACGGCGACCGGTGAGGACCTCGTCATCGGCACCTCGATCTGGGGCGGCGGTGGCGCGACCCCGGTCGAGACCGAAGCCTCGGTGATCCGGTGGAGCCCGGACGGTGCCCGCAAGGTCTGGGAGACGACGTTCCCCGGGCAGCAGGCGATCACCGCGGTGAAGGCGGGGCCGGACGGCCACGTCTGGGCGCTGTCGATCGACACGCTCTACCGACTCGACCCGACCAGTGGCGCGATCCTTGAGTCCTACCGGCTGGGGACGTGGCAGTGGGCCAACAGCGCCGCGTGGGTGCACGGACACCTCGAGTTCGGTGCCGACGGCCGGCTCTACATCCTCACGCTGCGTCACCTCTGGTCCCTCGACACCGGGTCAGGGACGGTCCGTGACCTGGCCAGCGGAGTGACCTCGTTCGACTTCACCGTGGCCGAGGGGTCGCTGTTCTTCTTCCGCGGCGACCAGATGTACCGCCTCAGTAACGCCTGACGACGACGCCTCCACCATCAGCATCCAGTTCGTCGAACGGAAGGACCGAGCATGGTGGACCGCGAGGCCGTCGTACCGATGGAGACTCCCAGGCTCAGCCGACGAACGGCCCTGCTGGGGGCGCTGCTCACGGCGTCGGCGGCCCGGTGGTTCGCGTCGCCGGCCCACGCCGCCGGCACGTCGGGTGGTGGTCAACGGTGACTTCGAGGCACCGTTGTCCGGCACCGACATCCCCGGCTGGCAGGTGCAGTACGGATTCCCGAGTCGGCGCAGGTCGTCGACGCCTGGGTGCACGGCGACCAACAGGCGCTGCGGATGGTCGGTGGCAGCGCCGTGGCGGGACGTGCCAGAGCGGTACGGGCCGTGGAAGACGCTGTACAAGCGGTTCGCCCGCTGGCAGGAGGACGGGACCTGGGCGCGGATCGAGGCGATGCTGCAGGCCGGCGCGGACGCTGCCGGGGGCCTGGACTGGCACGGCAACGCCGATTCCACGATCGTGCGTGCCCGCCAGCACGCCGCCGGCGCGCGTAAGGGGGGCTGAACAGTGGTGACGCAGCGCGACGGGAAGGGCTCGGCAAGTCGCGCGGCGGGTGGACCACGAAGATCCACACGATCGGTGACGGTCGGGGCTGGAACCTGACCAGCCACCTGACCCCCGGCCAGGACTCCGACACCCGCCAACTGGTGCTTGCGCTACGCGGTTCGCGCGCTCCTGCGGCATGGCATCCGGCCAGAGGTATGACCCGCTCTCCCTGACCTGGCCGCGCTCGACCCCATGCCACAGCCGCGCCATTGCCGTGAGCGATCGACGCTGTGCCCCGCGTAACGCCGCCGGCAGGGACATCGCCCTATACCAATGGAGCGGCGATCTTGCCGCCTGCCCCGGCACCGGCCTCCGATCACAGGCCGCCGGCCCGCCGGGCATCACGGGGTATCAACCGAAGGGAGACCGCTCATGCGGTTCCGCACAGTGGCCCGCTCGGCCCTGACGTCGACACTGGTCGCGGCGGCCGGGCTCGTCGCCGCCGTCGCACCTGCCCAGGCCGCGGACACCAGCACCGCTCTGCAGGGGGTGAAGTTCGTCAAGGACATCGCCGCCGGGAACGGCCGGCTCTTCATCTCCGCCAGCGACCGGATCGTCGTCGCCGACGACAGTGGCACCCAGGTCGGCGCCATCACCGGGCTCGTCGAGCCGAACGGCCTGGCCGTCACGCCGGACGGCAGCCGCCTCTACGCGGCGCTCAACGGCTCGAACGAGATCGCCGAGATCGACACCACGGCCCTCGCCGTCACCCGGCGATTCGACCTGGCCGCGTTCCCCTACCCGACGTACCTGTCGCTGGCCGGCGACCGTCTCTGGGTCGGGCACGGTCCGACCAACAGCTGGAGCGGCGGTGTCGTGGGCCTCGATCTGTCCGCGACGACGCCCGAGCCGGTCCGCATCGCCAGCGGGCTGTACGGTCCGCCGATGGTCGCCGCCGCCGGGTCCACCGTAGTGGCCGGCGAGAACGGGATCAGCCCGGCCGACCTGTACGTGTACGACGTGAGTACCACCCCAGCCACCCTCCGCGGGGTGATCGACGGCCACACCTACAGCCTCGGCCGCCTGCGGGACATCACCATCACGTCGGACGGCTCAAAGGCGATCACCGCGTTCGACTCGCCGTACCGGTACGACATCTGGGACACCGCCAGCGTCACCCGCGCCGGCGCGTACGGCGAGGAACCGACCTTCGTCGGCTTCCCGCACGCGGTCGCCCTCAGCCCGGACGGCGCCCACGTCGTCGGCGCACGCGCCTCCCGGGACCGCATCGAGCTCGCCGGCCCCCGCATCGCGGTGTACGACGCGGCGACGACCACGAAGCGACACACCGCCGACAACCCGGCCGGTCAGGTGGTGGAGGGCGCGCTCACCTTCTCCGGCACCGACGCGTTCACCGTGCTGCTGGAGATGTCCACCGGGCGCTACACGCTGTGGCGGCTGCGGGGTGCCACCCTGGCGCCCTCCTCGGTGAGCGCGACCGCCCCGGCCACCGGGACCGCACTCGTACCGCTCACCGTGGCCGGCCGGCTCACCCTGTCCGACGGGTCGGCGCCCGGCGCGCAGCCGCTTGTGGTGACACGCCGGCACCCGGACGGAACCAGTGCGACGCTCGCCCCGCTGACCACCGCCACGGACGGCACCTTCAGCATCACCGACACGCCGCCGGTCGGCGGGACCTTCCACTACGAGGTGCTCTGGGACGGCAACTCGGCCTTCCGCTGGAGTCAGGCGACGGCCACCGTCGAGGTGGCCCGGCAGCCGTCCACGCTGAGCCTCACCGGGCCGAGCACGGCCAGCACCGGCCGGCAGCTCCGGTTCAGCGGCGTGCTGGAGACCCCCGGGCGGCCACTCACCCCGGGCACCACGCTGCGGGTGTGGCGCATCGTCAACGGCGAGGACATCACCACGGTCTACCTCCCCGCGGTGACCCCGGCCGAGGACGGGAGCTTCCGTTTCACCGACACGCCAGGCGCGGCCGGCGAGTACACGTACACCGTGCAGTGGGACGGTGACCAGACGTTCCTGTACGCGCGGGCCAGCCACGTCGTCGTGGTCCGGTAACCCCCACCGTGGCTTCGACGGGGCCGGTCTCCGCCCGGGGGGCCGGCCCCGTCCCGTGTTCAGACCGTGCTTCCCGGCGGGTGAGCCCACCGGTGTGGCACCCGAACCGCCGAACAGCGGTGGTGCGAAGCAAGAGTGACGTCGATCCGGCTGTCCGCTTCGGGACTGAGCCGTCTGCGCGGCCGGCGCCCTCGGTCAACCTGATCCTTGACGCCGGGTGTCCGCCCGTCGTGGAGATCGGAGGAGCGATGAGGACCCACCCCCGATGGCGGTCGACCGGCGCGATGCTGGTCGCGGCCCTGGCCGCCGCACTGGTCGCCGCCCTGCTGCCCGCCTCGCCCGCGTTCGCGCTGCCGTCCGGCAGCGGTTGGTCGGCCTCGTGGAGCTACTACCACCCCAGCGCCTACCAGTACGCCGGCACCCTGCCGGGCGTGCGGCTGACCGGGTACGCCACCGACAACTCGGGCACCAGCACGACGGTCGGCACCCATCGAGGACACCGCCGCCGACTCCCGCTGCGCCCGGGTGATGCTCTACGCCAACGGCGTCGGCTACATCGCCGACCGGACCACCTGCGGCAACGGCAGCTATCTCACCTATTCCACCGGCAGCTACAGCCAGGGGCTCCTGGTGATCGTCTATCGGATGATTTCGGGCACGACCACCCATGACAAGGGTTTCGCCATGTTCGTCCCCGGCTCGTCCGCCGACCCGGAGCTGCGGACCGTGGGCACCGGCGCGAGCTGGTCGTACTACACCTCGACGGCGTTCCAGTACACGGTGACCCGTCCCGGCGTGCGGCTGACCGGCTACGGCGCCCACCAGTACGCGGACCAGCGCTCCTCATTGAACACGGTGGAGAAGACCGCCGGCACGGTCGGCTGCGCCACGGCCAAGGTCACCGGCGGCGTGACCACCAGCGGCGGCACCTGCGTCAATGGTGGCAGCACGTCCTTCCACCGGTCCGACCTGACCAACAACCTGGAGGCGTCCGCCTGCTACCAGCCGATTCCCGGCCCCCAGCGCTGCGTGGCAATCACCATCCCCGAGCCCTGGTGACCCGGCCGACCCGACGCCCCCGGCCGGCCGGGGGCGTCGGGCCCGTCTAGCGGCGGCTCTTGGGCAGGTCGAACTGGTCGGCGGCCTTGCAGTCGCGCGTGCCGCCGACGGCGCCCGGCCCGACCCGGTCGAGCGCCTGGCGCGCCCGGACCCGGCCCAGGTTCCAGGCGTACCAGGGGTCCGGCTCGTCGAGGTCGTCCGCGATCCAGCTCAGGGTGCAGCGGCGCACCGGGTCCGGCAGGCCGGACAGGGCGGGTGTCGCGTCGGCCGATAGCGCCCGCAGGTACCAGGCGTCGATCTTCCCCGTCTGCTCGTAGCGGGCGATGTTGCGGCGCGCCGCGTAGTCCTCGGGGTTGAGCACGGCCAGGCTCAGCAGCATCGCCACGGCGAGCGCCACGGTCAGCCGGGGGATCCAGGCTCCCCGCCACCGGATCCCGGCCGCCAGGATCATCAGGAAGACGGTGCCGAGCAGCAGCTCGAACGCCATCACGAAGAGACGTTCCCCGGTGAAGCTGTAGACCTTCTGGTACGTGTACATCCGGGACAGCGCCGACACCACGATGACGAAGCCGAACGCGCTGAGCAGCCCGAGCAGGATCCGGAGCAGGTGGCGCTCGACCGGGCGCTCCCGCCGTGCCCACCGGGCCACCCCGGCGAGCACCGCCAGCGTCAGCATCGTGACGACGACGAGCTGCCAGAACCCGCTGCGCGCGTACTCGGCGTAGCTGAGGCCGGCGGTACGCAGCACGTGCCGCTCCCCGCCGAACAGGACGGTGAACTGCACCGCCACGAAACCGCCGAACAGCAGCGTCAGCGCGGTGATGACCGGTGCCCACTCCACGACGCCGAGGCGGGGCGCGCCGGGCCGGTCCACCGTCGACAGGTCGGGAGGCGCGGCCAGCGTGTAGACGGCGGCGACCGCGCTCAGCCCGCCGATGCCGGCGAGGAAGAGCCATTCGAACCTCGCGCCGGCGTCGACCTCGGGGATGAGCCCGTCGAGCACCACGGAGAAGGCGCCGTCGGCCGACGAGAGGAGCGCGCCGAAGACGACCAGCGCGGCCACCGTGGCCGCGGCGGACCCGACGACGCGACGGGCCAGGCCCGGGCTCGCCGGGGCCTGGAGGTGGCCGCCCACCCACGGCAGCCCCCGCAGCGCCGCGAACGGCGCCGCCACCAGACTGAACAGGATCGAGCGTACGAGCCGGCCGCCCACGATCGCGAGGGTCGCGCAGCCGAGCGCGCCGAGGACGCAGAACGTCACCAGCCACCAGGCGTTGCGGAAGGCCAGGACCGAGAGGAGCGCCAGCGCGGCCCCCGCCCAGCCGGCGCGGACCCAGCGCTCGGCGCGGGGCAGGTCGGCGCCGGTGCGGCGGACCGCGACGACCACCCCGACGGTCAGGGTGAGCCAGCCCAGGAACCAGCCGATGCCGGTGCGGGTGAGCGGCACGAAGCACGCCAGCCCCAGCGCCCCGGCGAGGACGGCGGCCGGCACGGACCGGTCCCGCGCCGCCTTCGGGCCCGGCCACCGCGTCTTGAGGAACGACGGCCGGACCGGCGGCGGCTGGTAGCCCCAGTAGGGCGGCCACGCGGCCGGCGCATTGGTCCCGTACGGCGCCTTCTGCGGGGCGGCGGTCGGTGGCGGGGCGGCGACCGGCGTCGGTGTGGCGGCGGGTGCCGGCGCGGCGGCCGGTTGGGGCGGCGTGCTCGCCGCAGGCGCCGGGGTGGTGGCGGCGGCCGGCGCGCCGGCAGGGGAGGGGGACGGGTTTCCGGCGGAGGACGCCGTCGCCGCACGCGCGGCCTCCGGCGCCGGCTCGACGGCCGACGGCGAGCCCTTCGCGTCGGCGGCGGCCGTCGGGGCCGGTCGGGTGTCCGGGGCCGCCTGCCTCGGCACGACGGCTGGCCGCACCTCGCCGTCCGCCTGCTGCGGCACGACGGCCGGCCGGACCTCCCCGTCCGCCTGCTGCGGCACGGCGGCCGGGCGGGCGTCCGGCTCCGCCGACGTCGGGGCGGTGGCGGTGGCGGTCGGGCCGGTGTCCGTGCCCGCCGGCGTCGGTGGGGCGGCGGCCGGGCCGGTGCCCGCCGGCGTCGGGGCGGCGGCCGGCAGCAGCGGGACGAACACGGCGTACCCGCGCGTGCCCGCCGGGATGCTGACCGGGATCGCCCAGGCGGGCGTGCCCTCCGCCCCGGGCCACACCATGGTGGGCGGCGCACCGTCGACGGGCGGCATGACGAGCAGGTACGGCGTCGCGTGCCCGGGGTTCTCACCGTCGGTGCTCGCGGGCCCCCCGGCGGTTTCCGGGGACTCCGGCACCGGTGGCGGCTGGGTCACGGGACCCTCCTCGATCGAATGGTCCGCACACTGTACGACCGATCCCGATCGCCTCGCCGCCCGGTGAACGCTCCGCGATCCAGCCCGCACACGGAGGTGATGCCCGGGTCGCCGGGTCGGCCGTCCAGGGTGGTCAGGCCGGAATCGCGGATCGCGCCGGTGGCCATTCGGAGACTGCGCAACCAACCGGGTGTGCGGTCCGCCGCCACGAAAGGCGCGGACCGCGTTAACCTCCCGGCGCGGCCACCGCGTTCACCTGGCGGGAGGTACGCATGTCCGACAGCCCGCACCCGCCGCCACCGGAGGGCTTCGCCGAGTTCGTGGCGGCCCGGTCCGGCGCCCTGCTGCGCTCGGCGTGGCTGCTGACCGGTGACGCCGGCCGGGCGGAGGACCTGCTCCAGACCGTGCTCGCGGCCGCCTGGCGGCGCTGGCCCGGCATCGTCCACGGCGGGCATCCCGAGGCGTACCTGCGACGGGCGCTCTTCACCACGTACGCCTCCTGGTGGCGGCGGCGGTGGCGGGGCGAGGTGCCGGCCGCCACGACGCCGGAGACGTGCGGGACCGGCGACGTGGCCGGCGAGTCGGCCGACCGGGACGCGGTGCGCCGCGCGCTGGCCCGGCTCAGCCGCCAGCAGCGGGCGATCGTGGTGCTGCGGTACGTCGAGGACCTGTCCGTGGAGCGGACCGCGCAGGTGTTGGGCTGTTCGGTCAACACGGTCAAGGTGCAGTCCTCGCGCGCCCTGCGCAGCCTGCGCGCCGACCCGGATCTGCGGTTGTTCACCGATCGGGAGGTCGTGCCATGAGTTCTGACGACTCCGACGTCCGGCGGCTGCTCGCCGACGCCGTACCGCCGCTGGCGGCCCCGCCCGACCGGTTGGCGGCGGTCGGCACCCGGGTCCGCCGGCGCCGGCGGCGGCTGGCCGCCGGCTCGGCGGCGGCCCTGGTCCTGACGGTGGGGCTGACGGTCGGAGCGCCGCAACTCCTCGCCGGCCACCGGGGCGGTTCCCGGCCGGCGCCGGTCGCCACCGGCGGGCCGGTCGGCGCGGCGGTCTGCCCCGACGACATCGGCCGGCGGCCCGGGCTGGAGTCGGTGCGCTACGGCGACGACGTGCCACTGGTGCCGGCGGGCGCGGTGGAGGTCACCGCCTGCCAGGTGCCGGTCGGTGGCGGGCCGCGGGCGGCGGACCGCGTCGGCCCCCGGGTGCTCACCACCGGGGTCGACGAGATCGTCGGGCTGCTCAACGCGATGCCACCGAGGCAGACCGGGCCGGACGGGCGGCCCCGCGTGGCCGACCCGACCGACCCGGGGCTGCGGTGCACCCTGGTGGGACGGTCCGCGGAGACCGCCTACGTGCTGCGCTACCCCGACCGGGCGCCGGTGACCGTGTGGACCGACGACAACTGCGCGGTCGCGGTCACCGACAGCCACGGGCGAGGGCTGGACCACCGGCTGTTCGGCGCGTTCCTGGACCGGTACCGGGCGCAGCTCGCCGCGGCCACCGACCCGGCCACCGTCGCCACCCCCGCGTGCCGGACGAGCATGCCGGTCGACCGGGTCCGGCTGACCCCCTCGAACCCCGGGCCACCCGACCGGATCGCGGTCAACCAGGCCGGGCATGACAGCGTCCTGATGACCCCGCTGGTGGCGTTGGCCGCCTGCCGGTACGAGGTGGACGGCGGGACCGCCCGGCTGGTGCGCGGGGAGACCCGGCGCGACGGGGCGGACGCGCTCCGGCCGGTGCTCAACGCGGCCTTCGCCCGGTCGGTGCCGGCCAGCGACTGCGGCGACTGGCCGGGCTACCCGCCGCCGACCGCGTTCGACACCGTGACCGTGGCGGACGCGACCGGTGCCACCGCCGAGTTCTGGGTCCGGCACACGCCCTGCCGCAGCGCCGTCCGCGCGTACCACCGGGGCAGCGAGCCCACGCCGGAGCTGCTCGCCGCCCTCACCCGGTTGCTCGGGCCGCCACCCCGCTGACCGTGCCGGCAGGGCCGCCGGCTTGACGGTGCCGGCAGGGCCGGGCTGACCGCGCCGGTCGGCCGCCTGCACCTTGGCGTCGGCCGGGCCGACCCGTGTAGAGCCGGCGGCGACGCGTGGGGGACCCGACGCCGCCGGGCTGACCTGCCGGCGGCGGCGCCGGGTGGGGACCCGACGCCGCCGGGTCGGTCAGACGTACGGCCGGGTGGCGTACGCGGCCCGCAGCGCGGCCAGCCCCGCCGGCTTCGGCACCAGCGTGCCCCAGCCGGAGTTGAAGTAGTTGGTGCACACGATCCGGGGTCCCCGCTCGGCGTTGAGCTGGGCGATCGCGGCCGGCACGGTGGCGATCCAGGCCGCCTGGTCCGGGATTTCCGCCACCCGTACGCCCCACTCGGCGATGATCACCGGCCGGGAGAGCGCGACCGGGCCGAGGTCGGCCACCGCCCAGTCCTTCGCCCGGCGGAACCGGGCCAGCGCCGTGTCCTTGGGGCTGGTGGCGTAGACGTTCCACTGGAGGAAGTCGAGTTTCGCCATCAGCGCCTCGGGGTGGGTGCGCTGGAAGCAGCCCCGGTCGAAGCCGCCCACCCCCACCGAGAAGGTGGTGCCGGCGGGAAGTTGCCGCGCCTTGAACCAGTTCACGATGTACGTCATCGCCTGCACCGCCCGGGCGTCCGACTGGGCCCAGGTGTAGCTGACACCCGCCTCGGTGGTGCCGAACTCGTGGTCGGTGTCCAGTTCGGAGGCGAGCTGGATGTTCACCCCGAACCCCATGGTCCGGTACTGGGACAGGGCACGGGCGAGCAGCCCGTCGCAGTGCCCGGCGAGGACCTGGCTGTAGCCGTACGCCCGGGGCCAGGTCGTGCCGGGCCGCTGCTGGATGGTCATCGCGGGCGCCGGGACGGTGTAGGCGACGCCGTCCACGGTGAAGGACTGCGGCCCGAAGTTGGGCGCGCCGTAGTGCTTCAGCTCCAGCACCATGTTCATCCGCACCCCGGCCTTGCCCAGCGTGACCAGCCACGGTCGCTGGTAGCCGGGGAAGGTGTAGCCGTCGGCGAGGCTGCGGTACTGGGTCAGCGAGCGGAAGTTCCCGCCGGCCATGTCGGCCGTCGGGTCGGCGCCGCCGGAGAGGTAGTAGCCGCCCAGCACCGGCGGAGCGATCGTGTAGTCGACGGTGGCGGTGGCGGTGCGCCCGCCGTTGTCGCGCACCGTGACGGTGACCCGGGGCATCACGCCACCGCCCGGTAGACGGCCACCGAGCCGTTGTCCGACAGCCGGGTCCAGGTGCGGCCGGAGTCGTCGGTGACGGTGACGGTGAGCGGGTCGACGACGGCGGTGACCTTGACCGGGGCGCTGCTGTTGCCCTGCGCGTCGGTGACCACGATCGTGACGGTCACCGGCTTCGTGTCGGCGTCGCCGTAGGTGACCGTCAGGGTCATCTGGTCGCCCGGCGAGTAGGTGGAGGCGTTCAGGGATGCGGTCGCGGTGGGAGCGGCCATGGCCGGCTCCTCTCGTGCTCGGTCGCCGGACCGGCTCCGGCGCGTGGTCACGGCCGGTCCGGCTGCGGAGGGATCGGGGTCGGGCGACGGCCGGCCGCCGGGCACGCGACGGCGCGGCCGGGGACCGGTCGGGGGTACGACTCGCCGACCGCGCTCGGCTCGCCGTCGGGCCGCGCGGCCCGACGGCCGCCGGAGTGGTGACGTCGGTGTCGGTGGGGCGGCACCGGCCCTGGCGCCCGGGACGGTGGCTGCCGGAGCGCGGCCTCGCGGTGCGCGGGCCGGTCGGCGCTGCGTTACGCCGGGGGCCGTCGCGGGGCCGGGCTCGGTGGTGGCGGCGTCGGCGGGGACGGTGCTGTCCCCGCCGGACCCGAGGAATGGGATGTGGCCCGCCATCCTTACGCCTCTCACCTGCTACAACAGTGCGACGCCGAGGTGGCCGGCGTCCTGTCGGCTACCCGACCGCCGATCCGTCAGCCAGCCGACTGCGGTCGGCGTGGAGCTGTGCGGTGCGCGTCGTCGCCGACCCGGGACGGCGCCGCCGGTGCGCCGCTCGGCGGGTTCGCCGCTCGGCGTCCCAAGCAGTCACGCGGCGCCCGGGGCAGTCGGGCGGCGTCCCGGGCGCTCGGGCGACACGGCCGGCCCCGTCCCGGGGGTCAGTAGGCCAGCTCCACCGGCCGGCCGAGCACCCGGGCGCCGTTGTTGCCGAGCCAGCCCTCGGCCGCCGCCGCGTGCTGGCTGAAGGTGTGGATGTCCCGGAACCGCCGCTGGAGCGGGGACGAGTCCCGGGCCGCCCCGCCGCCGGCCGCCCGGTAGCAGGTGTCGACCGCGGCGGCGGCCCGCTCGGACACCCACGGCAGGGCGGCGGAGATCCGGGGGTGCAGCCCGGGGATCGCCGCCGGGTCCGTGGCGCACGCCGCCCAGAGGTCGTCGGCCAGGTCCCGCAGCAACGCCCGCGCCGCCCGCACGTCGAGGTCGGCGCGGCCGAGCTGGAGGCGGAAGGCGGGCGAGTCGGCCAGTGACTGCCGGGCGTAGAGGCGCTGCCGGCCGCCGTCGAGCAGCGCGACCATGTCGTCCAGCGCGCCCTGCGCGATGCCGACCGCCACCGCGCCGAGGTGCAGGACGAAGTGGACCAGCGGTGCCACGAAGCCCGGCCCCGGCACGCAGGGCGCGCCGGTGAACAGGTCGAAGCTCTCCTCCGCCGGGCAGAACGCGGAGGCCACCTCGACGTCGTGGCTGCCGGTGCCGCGCAGGCCCAGCGCGTGCCACGTGTCGTGCACCGTGAACCGGGAGGCCGGGAAGAGCATCGAACGCACCTCCGGCGGCGCCCCCGCCGGTCCGGGCAGCGGCTCGCCGTCCCCGGTCAGCACGCAGTTGCCGAAGATCCAGTCGGCGTGCCGCGCCCCGCTCGCGTACGCCCACCGGCCGGTGACCTGGAAGCCGCCGTCGGCCAGCTCGGCCCGCCCCTGCGGGGCGAAGCCGCCCGCGACGACCACGTCCGGCCCGTCGGCGTAGAGCTTGTCGAACCGGTCGCGCGGCAGCATCGCCAGCAGGTGCGGCGTCTCCGCGCCGATCATCACCGTCCACCCCGTCGAGCCGTCCGCCCGCGCCAGCGTCTCCAGCACCCGCAGCCCGGTGCGCAGGTCCGCCTCGTACCCGCCGTGGCTGCGGGGGACGAACATCCGGAAGCAGCCGGCCGCCCGGAGCGCGTCGAGCAGGTCGGCGGGGAGCGCCCGCGCCGCCTCGATCTCCCCGGCCCGCCGGGACACCTCCGGGACCAGCGCGTCCACCGCCCCGACCAGCCGGTCCCGGTGCCGCTCCTCCATGGGTTCCTCCTCGCGTCGTGGCTCACCCACCACGGTGGACCCGTCGGCGACCCGGTGGCCAGGGACACCGGCACCGGATGCCTGGGACATCCCGCGCCGCGCGACGTCCACCCGGCCGGGACGAACCGGCCCGCATCGCAGGCGACTGTCGCCGGACCGACATTCGGAGTGGAACGTCGGGGGATCACCAACCGGCCCCGCGACTGCCAGGATTCTCGGCATGTCGGTCCAGCAGCCCCCGCCCGCGGCGACCCACGGCGACCGCCGGCACCCGGTCGCCGCCTGGCTCGTCCTCGTCGGCTGTGCGCTGCTGCTCGTCGCCACCGCCGTCTGCTGGGTGCTCGCCCGCCGGCCCTGGGGGCTGTCCCAGCTCTACTTCCTGGTCGACTTCACCGACTGCGCCGTCTACGGCGCGGTCGCCTGGCTGATCCTGCTGCGCCGGGGCCACCCGGTCGCCTGGCTGCTCGCCGCCACCGGGCTCGGCGGCGGGTTCGCCGCGCTCAGTGCCCAGTACGTCGACCTGCTCGGGGTGCACCCCGGGCTGCCCGACCCGGTGCTGCTCACCTCGGCTCGGCACTGGGCCTGGGCGCCGGGGATGCTCTCGCTGATCGTGGTGCTGCCCTGGCTGGTCCGGGAGGGGCGGCTGCCGCGGCCGGCCCGGGCGGCGGTACTGGCCGGCGCCCTGGTCGTCGCCGGCTACGTGTTGTTCCAGCTCACCTGGCCCGGGCCGGGCGCGGGCGGGTCGGGCGCGCCGCTGCCGATCGCCAGCGCCGGATGGGCGGACTTCATCGAACGGGTGCAGCCGGCCCTGCTGGTGGCCGTCCCCGCGCTCGGGCTGCTCACCGCCGCCGGGGTCGCCGCCCGCCGTCGCCGGGGCGCGCCCGCCGAGCGCGTCGGGCTGGGCTGGCTGGCCGTCGGCACGCTGCTGCTCGCCCTGAGCTTCGCGCCGGTGGCCCTCCCGGAAGGCTGGGCCCGGCCGGTGCCCGACGAGGCGGCCCCCGTCGCGATGCTCGCCTCGCAGGCGTTCTTCCCGGCCGCCGTGCTGGCGGTGGTGCTCCGGCAGCGGCTGTGGGGCATCGAGATCGCCGTCCGTCGCACCCTGGTCTGGTTCCTCATGACGTTTCTGCTGGTCGCCGCGTACGTGCTGGGGGTGTCGGTGCTGGACGCGCTGCTGCCGGCCACCCCGGCGGTGCCCGGGGCGCTCGTCACGGCGCTGGTCGCGATCGGCGTGCAGCCGGGCCGGATCCGGGTGCAGCGCCGGGTGGACCAGCTGATCCACGGCGTGGCGGCCGAGCCGCTGCGCGTGGTGCGCCGCGTCGGGCATCGCATCAGCGCGACCGGGGACGCGGCCGACGTGCTCACCGAGGTGGCGCGCAGCCTGACCGACCTGTTGCGCCTCGGCGCCTGCGTCATCGAGGTGGACGGGCCCGAGGGCTGCTCCGCGCGGGCCGAGTCGGCCGGGCCGCCCGGCGCGCCGCTGGTGCTGCCGCTGCGCCGGGGGGAGCGCGAGGTGGGCCGGCTCACCGCGTGGGCCCGGGCGGGGGAGCGGCTGGACGGGCGCACTCGGGCTGCGCTGCTCGACCTGGTGCCGCTGGTCTCCTCCGCGGCGAGCCTCGCCGCGACCAGCGGCGCGCTGGCCGCGTCCCGGGCCCGGCTGGCCGAGGCCCGCGACTCCGAGCGGCGCAAGCTGCGCCGGGACCTGCACGACGGCCTCGGGCCGGCGCTGGCCGGGGTGGCGCTCGGCGTGCAGGCCGCCCGGAACCTGCTCGCCGTCGACCCCGACGCGGCCGGCCGGCTGCTGGACCGGCTGCGCGACGAGATGGACCAGAGCGTCGAGCAGGTCCGCGACCTCGCCCGGGGTCTGCTGCCGCCGGTGCTGGGCGAGCGGGGCCTGGTGCCGGCCGTGCACGAGCTGGCCCGGCGGTACGACGGCGCGCCGCTCCTGGTCGAGGTCGACGCGGACCCGCTGCCGCTGCCCGAGCCGGTGGCCACCGCCGTGTACGGCATCGTGGCCGAGGCGCTGCGCAACGCGCACCGGCACGCCGCCGCCCGGACCTGCCGCATCGCGCTGATCGTGGACGAGGCGGGCCTCACGCTCACCGTCGCCGACGACGGGGCCGGGATCCCGCCGGGGGCACCGCCCGGCGTCGGCATGCTGTCGATGCGCGAGCGGGCCGAGGGGGTGGGCGGGACGTGCGCGGTCGGTCCGGGGCCTGCCGGGGGCACCCTGGTCAGCGTCCGGGTGCCCGCCGACCGGTGCGCCGTGCCCAGCCGCGCCCGGGCGGAGCGGCCCCCGGACCAGGCGCCGTGGCCGCTGGAGGGCGCGGGCACCGCCGGCACGGGCCCGACGAGCCCGCCGCACGTCGCGGTGTCGTCGCGCGAGGCAGGACCACCAACGCCACCGCCGCACCCAGGCCGAGCGTCGGTGGTGGCGACGCCCGACGGCGCGGCGTCGCCGGGCCCCGGCGACCGGACGGCCGTCGACCTGGCTGCGGGCCGGACGGTGGGGGTGGCGTCGTGACCGGGACGGATGGTGAGGGTGGCCCGGCTGCGGGCCGGACGGTGGGGGTTGGCCTGGTGACCGGGACGGACGGTGGCGGTGGCGCGGTGACCGGGACGGACGGCGGGGTGATCCGGGTCGCGGTGGTGGACGACCATCCGGTCTTCCGCCTCGGCATGACCGCGCTGCTCGCGAGCACCGCCGGCCTGCGGGTGGTCGGCGAGGCCGCGGACGCCGACGAGGCCCTGCGGGTGGCCGCCACCCTGCGCCCGGACGTCATGGTCATGGACCTGCACCTCGGGGGCCGGTCCGGGGTGGAGGCGACCCGGGAGATCGTCGGGCGGCACCCCGGGATCGGGGTGCTCGTGGTCACCATGCTGGACGACGACGACTCCGTCTTCGCGGCGCTGCGCGCCGGCGCCCGCGGCTACCTGCTCAAGGGGGCCGCGCCGGGGGAGGTGGAACGGGCGGTCCGGGCGGTGGCCAACGGCGAGGTGCTGCTCGGCCCGGCGGTCGCCGCCCGGGCGGTGGGCTTCCTGGCCGGTGCCCGGGCGGCCGGCCCGGTGCCGTTCCCCGAGCTGACCGACCGGGAGCGCGAGGTGCTCGACCTCGTCGCCCAGGGGCTGAGCAACGTGGTGATCGCGCGGCGGTTGACGCTCAGCCCGAAGACCGTCCGCAACCACCTGTCCAACGTGCTCACGAAGCTCCAGGTCGCCGACCGGGGCCAGGCGATCCAGCGCGCCCGGCAGGCCGGCCTCGGTCAGCTCTGAGATGCGTCGAGGGTCCGGCGTGCGGGCGGGGCGAGATCCGGCGGGGACCGGGCCGGCTCCCTATGCTCGGGCCATGGAACTGCGGATCTTCACCGAACCCCAGCAGGGCGCGACCTACGACGACCTGCTCGCCGTGGCCCGCTGCGCGGAGGACGCCGGCTACGGCGCCTTCTTCCGCTCCGACCACTACCTGAAGATGGGCTCGGTGAGCGGCGACCCCGGCCCGACGGACGCGTGGACCACCCTCGCCGGACTGGCCCGGGACACCCGGCGGATCCGGCTGGGCACGCTGATGACCGCCGCCACCTTCCGGCTGCCCGGCCCGCTGGCCATCACGGTGGCGCAGGTCGACCAGATGAGCGGCGGCCGGGTCGAGCTGGGCATCGGCACCGGCTGGTACGCCGAGGAGCACACCGCGTACGGGATCCCCTTCCCGTCGCTCGGGGAGCGCTTCGACCGGCTGGAGGAGCAGCTCGCCGTCATCACCGGGCTCTGGGCGACGCCGCCGGGCAGGACGTTCGACTTCGCCGGCACGTACTACCCGGTCAGCGACTCGCCGGCCCTGCCGAAGCCGGTGCAGGACCCGCGCCCGCCGATCCTGCTCGGCGGCATGGGCCCGAAGCGGACGCCCCGCCTGGCCGCCCGCTACGCCGACGAGTTCAACCTGCCGTTCGCCTCGGTCGAGGACTCGGCCGCCCAGTTCGGGCGGGTCCGGGACGCCTGCGCGGAGGCGGGCCGGGACCCGGCCGAGCTGTGCTGGTCCAACGCGCTGGTGCTCTGCTGCGGCCGGGACGCCGCCGAGGTGGCCCGGCGGGCGGCTGCGATCGGCCGGGAGCCCGACGAGCTGCGCGCCAACGGCCTGGCCGGCACCCCCGCCGAGGTCGTCGACAAGATCGGCCGGTACGCGAAGATCGGCAGCGAGCGGCTCTACCTCCAGGTGCTCGACCTGGCCGACCTGGACCACCTGGAGCTGGTCGCGGCCGAGGTGATGCCGCAGCTCTGAGCCGCGCGGCGGCCCGGGTGGCCGTCAGCCACGCGCGGCCGGCGGGCTCCCGGGCGCCCGATCCGGCCCCGCCGGGGCGGTGCCGCGGGTGAGCTGCCCGGCCCGGGGCGCCGGCCCGGGGTGGGGCACCGGGTGCGGCGCGGGCGGGGGCGCGGGCGTCGGTCGGGGCCCGGGCGTCGTACCCCCCGGGTCCGCCCCGGCCGGCGGCGCCCCCGGCGGGGCCGGCCCGGCGCCGGTCGGGTCGATCTCCTTCCGCGAGGCGGACACGTCGCCCCGCGGGGCGGGGTCGCGGTAGCTGCTCATCGGCGTAGGGTTCCCCGACGACGGCGGTGGTAACCGTCGCCGACCGGGCGGACACCCGTCCACGGGCGGCCCACCCCGACGGTCACGGGCAGGGGGATCGGCGTGGAAATCGACGGCGCCGCGGCGGCCCGGACGGACGGCCCGCCGCGCCCCCGAGGCGGTGCAGACCCGCCCGACGACGCGACCGGCCGGGCGGTGCCGGGCACCAACTGGGCGGGCAACGTCCGCTACGCCGCCCGCCGGCGCCACCGGCCGTCGTCCCTCGACGAGCTGCGCCGGCTGGTGGCGGGCAGCGACCGCGTCCGGGCGGTCGGCACCGGGCACTCCTTCAACCGGCTCGGGGACACCGCCGGCGACCTGGTCTCGCTGGCCGGGATGCCCGCGACCGTCGTGCTGGACCCGGACCGCCGGACCGTCACCGTGCCGGCCGCCATGCGGTACGGGGACCTCGCCGCCCGGCTGCACGAGCGGGGGTACGCCCTGGCCAACCTCGCCTCCCTGCCGCACATCTCGGTAGGCGGGGCGGTCGCCACCGGCACCCACGGCTCGGGCGAGACGGTCGGCAACCTGGCCACGTCCGTCGCCGGGCTGGAGTTGGTGACGGCCGACGGCGACCTGCTGACCGTGGACCGGGCGACGGACGGGGACACGTTCGCCGGGATGGTCGTCTCGCTCGGCGCGCTCGGCGTGGTCACCCGGCTCACCCTCGACGTGGTGCCCGCGTACGACCTGCGCCAGTATGTCCGCCTCGGCCTGCCCCCGGAGGCGCTGGACGCGGCGTTCGCCTCGGCGTACAGCGTCAGCGTCTTCACCGACTTCCGCGGGCCGCGGCTGCGGGAGGTGTGGCTGAAGCAGCGCGCGGACGCCGCCCCACCCCCGGCGGACTGGCTGGGCACGACGGCGGCCGGCGCGCCGCGACATCCGGTGCCCGGCATGCCGGCGGAGCACTGCACCCCGCAGCTCGGCGTGCCCGGGCCGTGGCACGAGCGGCTGCCGCACTTCCGGCTCGGGTTCACCCCGAGCAGCGGCGACGAACTCCAGTCGGAGTACCACGTGCCGCGCGGCGCGGGGGCGGCCGTGCTGGCCGCGTTGGCGCCGGTCGCGCACCTGATCGCGCCGGTGCTCCAGGTCTGCGAGCTGCGGGCGGTGGCGGCCGACGGGCTCTGGCTCAGCCCGAACCACGGGCGGGACAGCCTCGCCGTGCACTTCACCTGGATCGCCGACCCGGCGGCGGTGTTGCCGGTGGTGACGGCGGTGGAGGAGCGGCTCGCGCCGTTCACGCCGCGCCCGCACTGGGGCAAGGTCTTCGGGCTCGCCCCGGCGGCGGTCGCCGCGGCCTGGCCCCGGTACGCCGACTTCCTCGACCTGGTGCGCCGGCTCGACCCGGCCGGCACGTTCCGCACCGACCTGCTGGACCGCTACCTCCCCCGGGACTAGCGGCCGGGTCGGCCGGCCATCTGCTCGCGCAGGCTGCCGCGCTGCACCGCCCGGCTGATGTCGCTCGGCGAGACGATCCCGACCAGCCGGCCGTCGGTCACCACCAGCGCCCGCCCGTCGGCGCACTCGCTGAGCCGGGGCAGCAGGTCGTTGAGCGGCTCCTCCGGCCGCGCCAGCACCAGCTCGTCGGCGCGGCAGGCCACCTCGGCCAGCGTGGTGGCACCCCGGCGGTCCGCCGGGATGCCGCGGACCCGGTCGAGGGTGACCAGGCCGACGGGCCGGTCGTCCTCGGTCAGCGGCAGCGCCGTGTGCCGGTACGCGAAGAGGTAGTGGTCGACGAAGTCGGCCACGGTCATCTGCCCCGACGCGGTCTGCGGCTGCGGCGTCATCACGTCGGCCACGTGTATCCCCCGCAGCGCGCTGCCCATCCGGGCCTGCCGCTCCTCCATGCCGGCGGCGCCGATCAGGAACCAGCCGATCAGGGCCAGCCACAGCCCGCCGAAGCCGACCCCGGCCAGGAACTGCCACAGCCCCAGGCCGATCAGCAGCGCGCCGAGCACCCAGCCGGCCCGGGCGGCGACGACCGATGCCTTCGTCCGGTCGCCAGTCGCCTTCCAGACCGCCGCGCGCAGCAGCCGCCCGCCGTCCAACGGGGCGGCGGGGAGCACGTTGAAGACCGCCAGCAGCACGTTGATGCCGGCCAGCCACGCCAGCGCGCCGAGCGGCAGCCCGTCGACCCCGGCCAGGGCGAGCACCACCGCGATCGCGCCGAAGAAGAGCCCGATCAGGAGGCTCACCAGCGGGCCGATGCCGGAGATGCGCAGCTCCGCGCCCGGGTTGGGGGCCTCGCCGCGTAGCTCGGCCACCCCGCCGAAGAGCCACAGCGTGATGCTGCCGACCTCCAGCCCGTTGCGCTTGGCGACGATCGCGTGGGAGACCTCGTGGGCGAGCAGGCCGAGGAAGAAGACGACCGCCGCGGCGAGCCCCGCGAGGACGTACGCGATCACGGGCCGGTCCGGGTAGGCCCGGGGGAACTGGTTGGCCGACAGCGCCCAGGCGATCAGCACGAAGATGACCAGGACGCTCCAGTTGACCCCGACCGGCACGCCCGCGATCCGGCCGAGCCGGAAACTCGCCCTCATGCCTGCGGACTACCCCCGGAAAGTGCTCCCATGCGTTGTAGGCGCAGGTCGAAGCTCTGGTGATGATCTGCGCGGGCAGGTCGCGGAGGCGCTGGGCCCTGCATCGAGCGGCGCTGGGAGTGCGGGGCGGACGAGCGTGGCCGCATACGTGTCGTGCGGACAGGTTGGTCGCGGTACGAGGTGGTCCGTTCGCGCTGCGTTCACCAGCGGATCGTTGACGAATTTTCAATCCACGTATATCTATCTCATAGACGTCACGAATCTCTCGATCACCGTCACAGCCGGTGGCCGGGACACGCAGAGGAGCCCTCGTGAACCCACGTACCTTCCGTCGCGCCGCCCTGTCGCTGGGCATCGCGGCCACCACCCTGGCTGCAGCGGTCGCCACCCCTGCGTACGCCCGGCCCGACCATTCCGCACCTGCGCCGGCGACCGTCGCCGCCAGCCCCGTGTCCACCGTGATGGACGGCGTGGCCCGCCAGGTGGCGGACGCCTTCGCCGACCGGTCCACCATGGGTAGGCTGACCACCTCCGCCGCGAACGGCCCGGTTGACCTGCTCGCTGCCAACGTGAGCGGACGGCTTGCTGGCGACCTGCGCTCGGCCAACCAGCGGCTGTTGGCTGCCAAGGGCCTGCCAGCCGGCACCGGCTCGCTGTTGCGGTTGCGGCTGGCCCACCCGGACATGCGCGCGGCACTGGCACGCGGCGAGGCGCCGCTGGTCGCCGCCACCCCGACCGATGACTCGGCGACGAGCGTCACCGCGTACGACCGCTCCGGCGGCACGATGGTGCTGGACGCCGCCCAGGTGCCGCAGCGGCCGGTGCTGCTCGTCGACGTGGACACCGAGCGGGCGCTTTCCGCCGGTCTGAGGGTGATGCGCGAGGAACTGGGCGCGCGGGGCATCCGCCAGGCGACTCCGGTGCCGCCCGCGTCCCGTGCCTCGGGCGATGGGGTGACCGCCGCAGCCGGTTACTGGGCCACCAAGGTCGATGCCGTCCGGCTCGCCGACGACAAGGAGCCCTGGATCAAGGGCGGCGCCGAGATCTACAACATCGTGGCCGGGTTCGGGCTGGACGGCAAGGTCAAGGTCGACCTGGTACAGATGCCGTACCTGGACAACGACGGCACCACGTACTACCCGAACCAGTTGCTGGTGCACTTCTCGTCGTACAAGTACAACCTGGCCGACGTGGTCATGATGGAGGACGACGGGGACACCAACTACTCCGCACTTGTCAAGGCGATTGCCGGCGCGCTGCTGGTGATCGTGGACGGCGGCGCGTACACCCCGCTGGTCAACGCGATTCTGGACGCCATCCCGACCTCCTGGTACACCGATGACCCGGACTTCGTGGACGCCTGGTACACCCTGTCCACCGCCAGCAGCGGCCGGAAGTACGGAGCGGCCGGCAACGGCTGGATGGACGTCACCGGGTACTGGGTGCAGGAACTCTGACCCGCTCTGGTGGCGCTCGGGCGGGTGACCCGGATTACCAGGGTCGCCCGCCGCCGCCGACGGGCCGGTGCTGACCACACGGGCGGAATGCTCCCACGTCACACCCCTGGGCTTGAGTCGCCATGCCGACATCTGGGCATTGATGCGCGCCGCTCGTCGGGATAGTTGCGAGGGTGGCGAGGCTGACCCTTGAGAGCGATGATCCGTACCTCTGGCTGGAAGATCTTGGTGGTGCGGACGCTGCCGGGTGGGTGCGGGACCGCAACGCGGAGACCGTCGCCGCGCTGACCGGCGGCGAGGCGTTCGCGTCCGCCGGTCGACGCGTGGGCGGGCGGGCCGGCCGGAGAACATGGCGCCGACAGCCCGCAGACGCGGGGGAGTCGCGTCCCCGCTGATCCGGGGCTCGAAGGATAGGGAAACGACCGATTACGCGGCGCGCGGCAGCGCCTAGCGTCGCGGCATGACGCTTCGACTGTTCCCGGCTGCGCCGCGTCGCGGCGGCACCAGGGCGCGCGTCGCGCTCGCGGTCATCTGCTGCCTGGCGCTCGTCGGCTGCTCGTCCACCCCGGGCGGCACCTCAGCCGAGGAGTCGCCGGAGTTGACGGCCCGCTACGGCCAGTCCCCGGCGAAGGATCCGTCCGGGTTCACGTACCAGCCGGACGTGGTCGTGGTCGACGGCGGCGCGGCGGCCGTCCGGTCGGTGAGCGGCGACGGGTTGGTCTGGACGATCGACGGCGGCGTGCGCGGCCTGGGCGACCTCGACGTGGGTGAGGTCATGTTCCTGACCTCGCGGGCGGTCGGCCGGGTCGCGGCGAAGGAGCGGGTCGGCGGCGACGTCGCGGTCACGCTCGTGCCGGTGCAGCCGCAGGAGGTCATCCGCGACGGCCGGATCAAGGTCGACGCCGCGATCGACGTCGCGGACATCGGCACCGACAGCATCGGCATCCAGGAGATCCCGGACCTGCCCGGGACCGTGACGACCCCGGATCGGGCCGACACGGACCTGCACCCGGCCAGCAGCACGCCCGACCCGGGCGCGCGGCAGCCGACGACCGTGTTCGCCACGAGCGGCGGGGCGGGCGTCGTCCGCGAGGCGGCCCTGGTGAGCCGGTCTTCGGCAACCACGTCCGTGACGCCGATGCGTCCACCGGGTCTCGGCGCGGGAGCCCCGGCGCGCCGGCTCGCCGCCGTGACGGTGCCGCAACAGCCGGTCGGGAAGATCGCCGGGTCGGACCAGAAGCTGCCGTCACCGGCCAAGGAGAAGCTGGACGTCACCCTCAACGACTGGGGTGTGACGACCGCGCTCGACGCCAAGGGGCTGACCGTCTCGGTGTACCGCAAGGAAGGCAGTCACCTGAAGTTCGGCGCCGACATCACCCTCGGCTTCAAGACGCTGCGGCTGACCACGGACGTCGCCCTGACCGCCGGCACCATCGCCGCGAACCCGGGCACCGTCCTGCACGGCCTCGAGTCGCTGGAGGTCAAGCTCCAGGCCGGGCTCGGCGGCGGCACGGACAGCAACTCCAAGGTGAAACTCGAGGTGCCGGCCGAGATCTTCAACAAACCGATCATGGTCAACGGCCTCCCGATGGTGCTGGTCGGGAAGGTGAAGCTGGTCATCGAGACGGCGCTGACCGGGAAGAACTCGACGCTCACCGCGTCCGGCAAGTGGGGGCTGGTGGGAGCGCTCGGCATGCAGTCGGGTACGCCGCTGGTGCCCACGTTCAGCGTCATCACGAGCATGATGGACTCGATCAGCGGCATCACGCTCGGCCCGAGCGGGCTCGTGATCGCGCCGGAGTTCAAGTTCTCGCTGGGCTTCGGGGTGCCCGGGGCCTCCGCCGGCCCGTACGCGAAGTTCCGGTTCGCGGCGGGGGTGACCAACGGCTCGGCGTTCGGCGCTCCGCTGGCCCGGTGCACCCGGGTCGACCTGGTCATCAAGGGCGGCTTCGGCATGGGGATCAACATCGACGGCGAGCTGGGGAAACTCATCGGCGACCGCCTGCCCGGCCGGCCGAAGTTCAAGGCCGACCTGGAGAGCGAGTTCCTGTGGGACATCGTGAAACGCTCGCAGACCATCCCCGACGTGCCGCTGTGTACGGCCGGCGGCTGACGCCACCTGCTCAACAGCCGACGGGCCCACTTTCGCAGCAGTTGCCGGGCTCGACGCCGTCAGGCGGTCGGGGGTGGCACGGGCAGCTCGTCGACCACCACCACCTCGGTGCCGGGGCGCACCTCGGCCAGCAGTTTCCGCTGCCCGCTCTTCGTCAGCCGGATGCAGCCGTTGGTGGTCTTCATGCCCAGCTCGCCGTCGTGGTACCAGCTGTGTATGCCGATGTGCGCCCCGCGCAGGCTGGCCGGCACCGACCCCGGGTCGTCGGGCACCGCGCCGAGGGCGAAGATGTCCACGCCCCCGTACACGTCCTGCGGCGGCGGGGTGCGGCCGAGGATGAAGGTCCGGCCCAGCGGGGTCTCCTGGCCGCGCTGGCCGAGGCTGATCTCCCAGGACTGGACGGCCTGGCCGGCGCGGTACCAGGTCAGCCGGTGCGGCTTGCGCTCGATCACGAGCTGGTCGCGCAGCGGCATGGTGGTGAAGCCGCCGGGCGGCAGCCAGGCGAGGGTGCGGTTGGCCGAGGGGAGCAGCACGGCCGTCCAGCCGGCGCGCCGCTGGGCGATCGGCATGGTCAGCTCGACGCCGTTGATGGTGGGGGCGAGGAAGGCCAGCGGTCGACCGCCGGGGGCGGTGTAGGCGGCGATCTCGCGGGTCGGGTGCAGGCCCTCGGTCAGCGGCGTCGTGTCCAGGGTGTCCGGGTCGGCCGGGAATCCGGTGGGTGCCGGGCCGTAGTCGACCACCGGCAGGTCGTCGGGCGCGGGCGCGGCGACGGGCACCCGCTCCGGCGTCGGGGCCGCGCTGCTCGGCGCGGCGGCGGTCGGCGTGGGCGGCGCGACGACCGGAGGCGCGGGGGGTGTGCGGTCGGGGGTCAGTGCCCAGCCCGTGGCCCCGACGGCCGCCAGCAGCAGGGGTACGCCCACGGCGACGGCCAGCAGGCCCGCCCGCCGCCGGATCAATCGGTCAAAACGCACAAAGTCACTGTAACGGGTGGAGAGCGACGAAGCCCCCGCCCTGGTCGGAAAGCCGACCGGGGACGGGGGCCGTCGGTGGGGTGGCGGGTCAGCTGAGCCGGGCGCCGACGTGGATGGCGACCGCGTCGTGGGCGGGTATGTTCGCGGCGAACCAGCCGTTGCCGTCCACAGTGATCACCGGCCCGCTGCACGTGCCGTTGGCGAAGGTGCCGTGGATGACGTCGCAGTAGCGGCCGGCCGGCAGCCCGGCGTGGTAGGACCGGCCGGTGATCGCGTGGTCCTCGTCGTTGACCGTCAGATAGCCCTTGCCGGGGCGGCTGAAGGCGATGTGGTTGTTGCCGTTGTCGTACCAGTTGGCGACGCCGGCGCCCTCGGTGGCGTTGCGGAAGCCGACCATGTTGGCGATCACCGGCCAGCGGTGCTCGCACTCCCAGCCGGAGTAGCAGGTGGTGTCCAGGGTCCGGCCCGAGCCGTCCGAGGGCGGGCCCTGGTCGCGCTGGCTGAACGTGTAGCTCGACATGACCGTCGGGGAGCCGTACGGCCAGCCGAGCATGAACGCGTTGGCCAGCGCGTAGATGCCCCGGTCGCGGTAGGTCAGCACGCCGCCCACGTCGCGCTGGGTGTCGTGGTTGTCCACGAACACCGCCGCCGAGCCGCTGGGCAGGTGCCCCCAGCCCTCACCGAAGTTGCGCAGGTAGGCGAGCTTCTCGGAACGGAAGACCCGGGCCAGGTCCTTGCCGTAGCGGAACTCGTGCACGTCGCCGTTGCCGGTGTACTCACCCGGCTGGATCGGCTCGCCCGCCCCGTGGATGACCTCCTGCACCAGGTACGCCGGGCGGGACAGCTTGCCCTTGACGGCGGCGATGTCGGCGGCCGGCATGTGCTTGCTGGCGTCCATCCGGAAGCCGTCGACGCCGAGCGAGAGCAGGTCGTTGAGGTAGCCGGCGATCCGCGTCCGGACGTAGTCCGACTCGGTCTTCAGGTCGGCGAGGTTGACCAGCTCGCAGTTCTGCACCTCCCACCGGTCGTTGTAGTTGGCGATGTCGTCGCCGCCGTTGCGACCGCAGTGGTGGAAGTCCTGCGTCTGGTAGATGCCGGGGTAGTCGTAGTGGCCGTACGACGAGCCGGCCCACCCGGTGCCGCCGTTGTCCTGCCCGGACATGTGGTTGACCACCGCGTCCACGATCACCTTCACCCCGGCGGCGTGGCAGGCGTCGACCATCGACTTGAACTGGGCGCGGGTGCCCTTGCGGGACTCGATCCGGTAGCTGACCGGCTGGTAGGCCAGCCACCACTGCGAGCCCCGGACGTGTTCCTGGGGCGGGGAGACCTGGACCCAGCCGTAGCCCTTGGGGCCGAGGGTGGTCCCGCACTCGGTCGCCACCGAGGCCCAGTTCCACTCGAAGAGGTTGGCGATGACCTTCTTGCTGCCGGCCGGGGCCGCGGCGGCCGGGGGCGCCGTCGCGGCGGCGGGGACGATCAGGCCCGCGATCACGCCGAGGGCGACGATCGCCGACAGACGTCGACGTCTCTGCATCGGAGGACTCCTGACGGGGTGCGGGGGCGGGGCGGCGGCGGGCCGGGGGAGGGCCCGATGCTGCCGGAAAGTTGCAGCCCGGTCTGAAAGTTTCCGAAAGATTACAAGCGTGTTCCAGTGACTGTCAACGCATGGACATGCGTCACTCCGGTGAACTGAAAAGGACAGCCGCGTCGTCCGTGCGGGCGGCGCCGCGGCTCGCCACGGCCGAGTCGCCCCCGCCGGCGGCAGACGCGAGGCGGGGGCGAGGGCCGAAGGTCAGCGGGCCGGCGTGAGGCGGTCGGTGCCCAACCGGTCGCGGAGCACCTCGGGCACCAGCACCGAGCCGTCGGGCTGCTGGAACTGCTCCAGGATGGCCGGGAACAGGCGGCTGGTGGCCAGCGCCGACCCGTTGAGGGTGTGCACGAAGCGGGTCTGCTTGCCGCCCGGCTCCCGGTAGCGGATGGCCGCCCGGCGGGCCTGGTAGTCGCCGCCCCAGGAGACCGACGAGACCTCCTTGTACTTGCCCGTGCTCGGCATCCACACCTCGATGTCGAGGGTCTTCTTCATCGCGGCGCTGGCGTCGCCGGCCGACAGCAGGGTGCGCTGGTAGTGCAGGCCCAGCGCCTCGACCAGGCTCTCCGCGTGGCCGACCATCGCCTCCAGTGCGGCGTCGGCCTGTTCGGGCAGGGTGAACTGGAAGATCTCCACCTTGTTGAACTGGTGGCCCCGCACCGTGCCGCGCTCGTCCGAGTGCGAGCCGGCCGCCTCGCGCCGGTAGCACGGGGTGTAGGCGAACACCCTCAGCGGCAGCTTCGCGGTGTCCAGGATCTCGTCCTGGAACGCCCCGAGGATCGCGGTCTCCGCCGTGGGCAGCAGGAACTGCCCGCGCGGCGCGGACTGCCGGTCCAGGTGGTAGACGTCGTCGTAGAACTTGGGGAACTGGCCGGCGGCGAAGCCGGCGGTGTCCAGCAGCAGGTGCGGCGGGAGCAGGAACTCGTAGCCGGCCTCGATGTTCCGCTCGATCAACCAGTTGACCAGCGCCCACTCCAGCCGGGCGCCCAGGCCCGTGTACATCCAGAAGCCGGAGCCGCCGAGCTTCACGCCACGCTCGTGGTCGACCAGACCCAGCGCGCGGCTCAGCTCCACGTGGTCGCGGACCTTCTCGATGGCCGGCGGCGCACCGAAGGTCTTGACGACCCGGTTCGCCTCCTTGCCGCCGCCGACCACGTCGTCGGCCGGGAGGTTGGGCAGCTCGCTCATCCGGTCGCGCAGCCGCGTCTGCACCTCGTCGAGCTGACTCTCCAGCTCGGCGAGCTGCTTGCGCTCGGCCTCCGGGGCGGTCACCTGCGGCTCGGCGCCGGCCCGCTTCGCCTGCGCGTACGCGCGCGCCTCGGCCTTGCGGCGCTGCCGCTCGGCGTCGATCCCACTGATCAGGGCACGGCGTTCCTGGTCGAGCCGCTGGATCTCGTCCAGGGCGCGGGTGACCTCGGCGGGATCCAGTCGCTTCGCCAGCGCGGTCTCCACCGCCTCGCGATCCTTCCGGATCAACTCCATGTCGAGCATGCTGCTCCGTACGCCTCCGTCCGGACGTCAGGTGGACCCACCGATGCTACCGTCGCGGCCCGGTCGCGCCCCGGGCCGGGCCGGACACCGTCCGCCGCCGTCGGCGAGGAGGGGTCAGAGCCGGATCGGCATCAGGATGGAGAAGGCGTCGGCGTCGTCGGGGCGGCGGACGGCCAGCGGCGCGATCGGGCCGTCCAACTCCAGCAGCAACTGCCCCGGGCCGGCGGCGTCGAGGGCCTGGAGCAGGTAGTCGCCGTTGACGCCGACCCGGAACGCGTCCTCCTCCCCGGCCAGCTCGTCCGCCCCGAGCAGCCGCACCCCGCCCCGGCCGTCCGGCCCGAGCACGGTCACGGCGAGCGGGGTGCCGTCGTGCCGCCGGCTGACGACGGGGGCGTCGGCGCTGGTCAGGGCCGACCGCAGGGCGGCGGCGTCGACCGTCAGCCGGTGCGCCGGCCCGTCGCCGGCGGCGGCGTGCAGCAGGCGGGCGTAGTCCGGGAAGTCGTACGGCAGGACGGCGGCGTCGACCGTACGGCCGGCGACGGAGACCGAGATCGTGCCGCCGGCCACGGTCAGGTGTGCCGCGGGGGTGCTCCCCACGCCCGTGTCGAGCAGGGCCCGCGCCTCGTCGACGAAGGCGACGGGGGCGAGCACCCGCGCCGGCGGACCGTCGACCCGGCCGGCCACCCGGGCCAGGGCCATCCGGTGCCGGTCGGTCGCCACCAGCCGTACGCCGTCGCCGTCGGCGTCGAACAGCACGCCGGTCAGCACCGGCAGGTCGGGGTCGGTGCCGACCGCGAAGCGGACCGCGTCCACGGCGGCGGCCAGGTCGACCCGGGACAGGACGAGGCGGGTGGTCATCGGGCGCTCCTCGGGATCGATCAGCGTACGGATCCGGGAGAGCTCGCGGCGGGCGTCGGCGAGGCCGTCCTCCAGGCGGCGCAGGTGCGCGTCCAGCAGGCGGTGCACCTCGGCGGGCGCGGACCGCAGCGCGGCGGCGATCTCGGCCACCGGCATGCCGACCCGGCGCAGCCCGGCCACCAGCCGGGCGGGCGCCACCTGGTCGGCGGTGTACCAGCGGTAGCCGGTGACCGGGTCGACCAGGGCCGGGGTCAGCACCCCGGCCGAGTCGTAGAACCGCAGGGCGCTCACGGTCAGCCCGCTGGCCCGGGCCAGCTCGCCGATGCTGTGCAGGTCGCTCTCCACGGCGCTGATCCTGTCGTCTCAACCTGGTCGAGGGTCAAGCCACCGACCGCCCGGGCCGCCGGTCGTGTCCGGTCTCGTCGCCGGTCTCGTCGGTCGGTCGGGGCCCACGGGTCAGCGGGGCTCGTCGAGCACCCGGAACGTCATCCCGGCCCGCACCAGCCGGTCCAGCAGCGCGTCGCCCATCGCGGTCACCGGCGTGACCTGGCCCGAGGTCGCCGGCAGGTCGTCGGTGGCCAGGCAGAGCGCGGACTCGGCGAGCATCTTCGCCGTCTCGTCGTACCCGGGGTCGCCGCCGGCCACCTCGGTCAGCACGCGCCGGCCGCCGCCGGTGCCGACGAACCGGACCCGGAACCAGGACCTCGCCCGCTGCTGCGGCGTCGGCCCCTGCCCGGCGGCGAGCCGGCCGAGCAGCCAGCGCCGGGCCGGCGGCAGCTGCACCAGGCCGACCAGGCTGCCCAGCCCGACCGCGCCCACCAGCACGGTGGGCAGCCGCTTCACGGCGGCGAAGTGCCGGTAGCGGAAGTCCGGGCCGTACTCGGGGCGGGCGGCGGCGGAACGGCGTACCACCTGCGGGTCGATGGTCGGCAGCGGCACCGTCCACATGCCCAGCTCCCTGTCGCGGGCGACCCGCCCGGGCACCGCGCGCGCCCGCCGCCCCGTCGGGCGCGGCTCGACCCGCCGGCGGTCGCGCGCCGCCCGGGACGTCTCGGCCCGCCGGGAGAAGGCGAGCAGCGCCGAGTGGTACGTGCCGGCGGAGAACCGCCCGCCCGCCCGGACGAAGCCGTCGACGGTGATCGGTACGCCGGCCGGCAGGTGCTTGAGCGTGAACCAGACGCCCAGGTCGTGCGGGACCGAGTCGAAGCCGCAGGCGTGCACCAGCCGCGCCCCGGCGCGCACCGCCTCGTCGTGATGGCGCACGTACATCAGGTCGACGAACTCCGGTTCGCCGGTGATGTCCAGGTAGTCGGTGCCGGCGCGGGCGCAGGCGGCGACGAGCGGCTCCCCGTGGTGGACGTACGGGCCGACGGTGGTGGCCACCACCCGGGCGCTCTCGGCCACCGCCCGCAGCGAGGTGGCATCGGTGACGTCCGCGGTGAGCAGGGGCAGCCCGGCCAGCGCCGGGTCGATCGCGGCCAGCCGGTCCCGGACGGCGGCGAGCTTGCCGGGGTTGCGCCCGGCGAGGGCCCAGCGCAACCCGGGCGGGACGTGGCGGGCGAGGTACTCGGCGGTCAGCCCGCCCGTGAAGCCGGTGGCCCCGAACAGGACGACGTCGTACGCCCGCTGCTCACGCATCCGCCGAGTCTGCCACCCACGACGCCGGGCGGTCGACGGCGGAGCGGTCCGCGCGGAGCACCTCGCCGGTCTCGGCGAGCTGCTTGACCTCCCGCAGCGCCTGGCGGATCAGCAGCCCCGGATCGTCGCCGACGAGGTGGGCGGCGAGTCCGGTGGGGGTCGCGCCAGCCAGCGGCCGCGCGGCCAGTTCGGTGCCCCGGCAGCCGGGCGCCGGGCGCAGCTCCACCTGCACCGCGCCGCCGAGCCGGCGCAGGGGCTCCGGCCAGCGCCCGCCGGGCAGCACCTCACCGGGCGCGCGGTCGACGGTCACCACCTGCCAGCGCGCGGGCCGCGGGTCGGCCCCGGCCGCCCGGGGCCAGGCCCGTCCCCGCCGGCGTACGGCCAGCGTCCGCAGCACCGCCGCCCCGGCCGTCGTGGCGAGGGCGAGTCCGGCCCCGGCCATCCCCGCGATGCGTCCCACCGGCCCCTCCGTCCCCGCGCACCCACCTCGGTGTCCTTCGCCCCACCGGCCCCGTCGCGCGCCGCCGGCGCGGCCGGTCGCCCGCGTGCCACCAGGGTCGTCGCGGCCCGGGTGACGCAGGCTCCCCCCGAAGGGGTGAACCGGGCCCGGCCGGGTAACCGCCCGCCGCATGGCCTGGGGAATGGACGCGTCCGTGGGGGTGGGGCCGGATGCCGGAGCACGTACGGGACACGGGGGTCGTCGCGGTCGCGGGCGGGCCGGCGGGGGCGCCGCTGCTGGCGTCCCGGCTGAGCCCGGCCGCGCCGCCGGAGCCGCTGCTGTTGCGGCCCCGGCTGCTGCGGGCGCTGGACGCGGGGACGGCCGGCCCGGTCACCCTGGTCTGCGCCCCGGCGGGGTGGGGCAAGACGACGCTGCTCGCCTCCTGGTTCCGGGCCGCGCGGGAGGCCGGGAGCCACCCGGGCCGGACGGGGGAGGGGCCGGTGACGGCCGCGGCCGAGGGCGCCCGGGACACGGCGGCGGCCGGCGCGAGCGCCGGCGACCTCGGCGCGGCGACGGACGCCCCGGCAGGGCCCGCCCGGCCGTTGCCGGCGTGGGTGTCGGTGGAGGCCGGCGACGACGGGGACCGGCTCTGGTCCTACCTGGCGGCGGCGCTGCGCGCGGCCGCCGATCCCGCCGACGACGCGCCGGGCCCGCCCGTGCCTGACCGCTCGCCCCGCCCCGACCAGTTGGAGCTGCTGGCCGCGGCCCTCGCCGCCCGGGAACGGCCGGTGCTGCTGGTCCTGGACGACCTGCACCGGATCACCGACCCGGCGGCGCTGACCGGGCTGGACTTCCTGCTGCGCCACGCCGAGCAGCGGCTGCGGCTGGTGGTCGGCGCGCGTGGCGGGCTGCCGCTGGCCGTGCACCGGCTGCGGCTGGCCGGGGAGCTGACCGAGATCGGCCCGGAGGAGCTGGCCTTCACCGGCGACGAGGTCGCCGACCTGCTGACCGCGCACGGGGTGACGCTGCCGGTGGCCGGGGTGCGCCGGCTGCGGGAGCGGACCGGCGGCTGGCCGGCGGCGCTGCGGTTCGCGTCGCTGGCGCTGCGCGGGCAGCCCGACCCGGCCCGCTGGGCCGAGCAGTTCGGTGGCGACCAGCCGGATGTCGCCGGCTACCTGCGCGAGGAGGTGCTGGCCGGGCTGGCCCCGGAGGCCCGGGACGTGCTGCGGCGTTCCGCCATGGCCGACGCGGTCTGCGCCGGGCTCGTCGACGCGCTGACCGGGCGGGCCGACGGCGAGCAGGCGCTGGCGAGCCTGGCGGGCGACGGCGGGCTGCTCCGGCGCGACGACGGCCGCCCGCCCTGGTACCGCTGCCACCCGCTGCTGGCCGACGTGCTGCGGGCCGAGCTGGGCCGGCTGCCCGCCGACGAGCTGCGCGACCTGCACCTGCGGGCGGCCGGCTGGTACGCCGACAACGGGCGGCCCGTCGACGGGCTGCGGCACGCGCTGGCCGGCGGGGACTGGGACCGGGCCACCGAGCTGTTCGTCACCCGCTGGCCGGAGCTGGTCCCGTACGACCGGGACGAGCCCGGGGGCGCGGCGCCCGCGCCCCCGCCGCCGGAGGCCGTGCGACGCGACCCGGAGCTGGCGCTCGCCTGCGCCGCCGAGCGCGCCGGGGCCGGGGACGCGACCGCGGCCACCGGGCACCTGCGCGCCGGCGTGGACGCCGCCCGGTCGCTGCCGGCACCGCGCCGGGACCGGTTCCGCCGGCTGGTCGCCGCGCTGGAGGTCACCCTGGCCCGGCTGGCCGGCGACCCCGAGGCGGTACGCGCCGCCGCCGCCCGGCTGCTCGCCGGCCGCCCCGCGCCGGACTCGACGGTTCCGATCTCGCCACCGGCGACCGGACTGCCGGTCGAGCCGCGCGGCGACGCCGCCGAGGACGCCGACGTGCGTGCGGTCGCCGGCACCGCGCTCGGGCTGGCCGACCTCGCCGACGGCGACCTGGCCGCCGCCGGGCCCGCCTTCGCCCGGGCGCTGGCGGCGGCCCGGGACGCGGGGCGACCGCGTACCGAGCTGGTGTGCGCCAGCCGGGCGGCGCTCCTGCACGCCGTGCGGGGCGAGCTGCGGACCGCCGAGTCGCTGGCCCGGGACGCCCTGGCCATGCCGCCGTGCCAGGGCTGGTCGTGCCGGGAGGACTGCGCGCACGGGTACCTGGCGCTGGCCCTGGTCGCGCTGCACCGCGACCAACCCGAGGAGGCGGAGGCGCACCTGGCGCTGGCCACGCCGGCCACGGGCGAGCCGACCGTGGCGGCGACGGCGGCGCTGTGCCGGGCGGGCCTGCTGCGGGACGCCGGCGACCTGCCCGGTGCGCACCGGGCGCTGGCCGAGGCCCGGGAGCGGCTGGCCGACCGGCCGCGGGCCGCCGAACTGGCATCCTGGCTGCTGGCCGCCGAGGCGGACCTGCGCGGGGCCCGGGGCGACCTGGACGCGGCCCGGCGCCTGCTCGCCGACCGGGTACGGGACGGGGCCGACCCGCCGCTCGCGATCGCGCTGGCCCGGGTGGAGCTGCGCGCCAGCGACCCGCGCGCCGCCGGGTACGCGCTGCCCGACTGGGAGGCGCCCGGATCGGCCGACTGGCCGCTGCCCGTACGCCTGGACGCGGCGCTGCTCGACGCGGTGCTGGCGCGGCGGGCGGGCGACGACCGGCGGGCCGGACGGGTGCTGGAGCGGGCCCTCGACCTGGCCGGCCCGGAGGGGTTCCGGCGGGTGTTCACCCGCGCCGAACCCGGGGTCCGGGACCTGCTCGCCGCCCACCTCGACGCGGGCACCGCCCACTGGCCGACCGTCAGCGACCTGGTCCGGGGCGTCGACACGCCGGCCGACCGGGCTTCGGCGGACCAGCGCGCGGCGGCGCTGGACGAGCCGCTGACCGAGCGGGAGCTGACCATCCTGCGCTATCTGCAGAGCATCCTGTCCAACGTGGAGATCGCCGCCGAGTTGTCCCTGTCGGTCAACACGGTCAAGACCCACGTGCGCAACATCTACCGCAAGCTCGATGCCACCCGCCGCCGCGAAGCCGTTCGCCGCGCCCGCGACCTCCACCTGATCTGACCGCGGTGGGTGGGTCAGGGGGTGGCGGCGGCGTCGACTGCGGCCAGGAGGTCCGCGAGGTCGTAGCCGGCGTCGTGGCGGACCCCGTTGACGAACAGGGTCGGGCTGGCCTCGACGCCGCTGCGGATGCCGCCGACGAAGTCCCGCCGTACCCGGTCGCCGTGCGCCTGCCGCTCCACCTCCGCGTTGACCTCGTCGGCGGGCAGGCCGAGCTGCGCGACGCCGAGCGAGAGGTGCACCGGGTCGAGCTGGTCCTGGTGCTCGTAGAGCCAGTCGTGCATCGCCCAGAACCGTCCCCGCCGCCCGGCCGCCTCGCTGGCCTCGGCGGCGTGCTCGGCGTACGGGTGCATGTTGGTGATCGGGAAGTGCCGGTAGGCCAGCCGTACCGTCTCGGCCCGCTGCCGCAGCACCTCCCGCAGGTTCTGGTACGCGGCCCCGCAGAACCGGCACTGGAAGTCGCCGTACTCGACGATCGTCACCGGCGCGTCCATCGGTCCGCGGACGTGGTCGTGCTCGGTCACCGGGGTCCGCAGGCGGGCGGTGACCTGCAGTGGCGTGGTCATCCGGTCGTCACCCGCCGATCCGTGCCGAGGCGATCCGGCGCGAGCGGCCGGCCGTCGTCCGCCCGCCGGAGGCGTGCGGCGCCGGGCCGGGTGGCCGGCGTGCGGGATCCGGGCGTGGCGCGCCCGGCTCGGGTCGACCCCTTCGGATCAGTCATGTCTCCCAGGCTGGCCCGGAGCGGGGTGAGGGCGGCTCACCCCGCCCGGGTGGTTCCACCCGCGTGCCCGTCGGGCCACGTCCGCCGGCCCTCGCCGCCGGGGTCGGAGGCCGACCGGGGCACGGCGGCTCAGGCCAGCACGGGGGCGACCGCGATGTGGTTCTGCACCTCGCGGATGCCCGGGGCACACCAGGCGGTGCGTTCCACCTCCGCCCGCTCCGGCATCGAGTGGACCAGCCCGCCGAGCACCACCGTGTCGCCGTGCACCCGGACGGTGATCCGTTCCGCCTCGGTGGCCCGGTTGCGGGCCAGCGCGTCGACGATCCGGGCGGCCAGGGCGTGCCCGTCCGGCCGGGTTTCGGGGCGGACGGTGATGCCGTTGCTGACCCCGCGTACGCCGGTCAGCCGGGCCACCGCCCGTTCGGCGGCGCGGCGCTGGTACTCCCAGTCCACCTCGCCGTGCAGCGTCACCCAGCCCTGCGCGACCGTCACGTCGAGCTGTTCCAGCGGGACGAAGGCGTCCCACTCCAGCGCGTGCCCCGCCGCCGCGGCGATGTCCGGGTCGGCGCGTTCGGCGCCGGTGCCGATGCGTACCGCCAGGTCGTTGGCGACCGCCCGGACGCGGGCGACCCGGTGCGCCGCCCGTTCGGCGGCCCACTTCTTGGCGTAGCTGTCGACCCGACCGGTCAGCGTGACCACGCCCTCGGAGACGGTCACGCCGATCTCGTGCGGTCGCACCCGGGGTTCCCAGGTCAGCTCGTCGAGGACGGCGGACTGGATGTCCTGGTCGGTACGGGTGATCGTCTCGATGGCCATCTGTCACTCCTCACGGGATAGCTGCCTGTGCACACGGGCCTGCCGGGACCGATCCTGGCGCGGGCGGGGGTGAGCGGCCCTCACCCGACCCGGGTGGCTGTGCCCTGCGGGAGGTACGGCGCGGGCCCCGGCCGACCCTCAGGGTCGACCGGGGCCCGTGGTGTGCCCGTGGGCCGGGGTGAGTCAGCCGTCGAGGCCGACGGGGGAGTTGGGACGGTCCACGTCGACGAACTCGATGTCGTCCGCCGCCCGGTCGTCCCGGCTGCCGGCGGCCCGCGCGGCGGTGCCGGCCGCCCAGCCGATCGCCGCGCCGACCAGCGCGGCGCCGATCAGCAGCGTCCAGGGCAGCGCGGGGCGGCGGCCGGCGAGCGCGTCGAAGGCCAGGGTGGCCCGGCGGCGCGCCTCGTCCGCTGCGGAGCCCACCAGGTCGCCGGCCTCGTCGGCGAGGCCGGAACCGCCGCGGCGGGCCGACCGGGCGGTGTCGCGGACGCTGTCACCCGCGGAGCTGACCGCCGAGACCAGGTTCTGCCACGCCTGGTCCGCGATCCGCTCGGGCTTGCTGCGGCGATCCAGCAGATTGGTACCGAACATGGTGGTTACCTCCTCGGGCCGAAGCCGGCGGCCACTTCGGACTTCGACGTCTCACCGGCGCGTCATGGTTCGCTCGTTCCGCCTGTGCCCAACCGGGCGCCTCGGCAAACCCGCGGGGACGCGGGGCGAGCCCGGTCACCGGGCGGTGGCCCTCGCCGTGGTCAGCGGAGCGTGACCACCGCGGTCACGCCGCGCGCGAAGTCGTCGTCATCGTCGTCGTCATCGTCGCCGCCGCCGAAGCCGCAGGCCAGCACGAGGGCCAGCAACGCGCCGACACCGGCCAGCGCGGCGAGTCTCCTGATCATCGATCGTCCTTCCGTCGTGGCGCCCGCTCTCCGGGCCGATCCTAGGTAGGACGGGCAACCCGGGGGCGGAAGCGGGGGCCGGCCACGCCAGGAAGTTCGGGTGCCGGGCGGTGCCGGCGGGAGACGGCTACCCTGGGGCGGCGACGCGTCAGCGGCAGCTGATCGTTGGGTAAACAAGAAGTAGAAAGTCCGGATAAGGGCGACTTGGTGCGCCCTCATCCGCGAATTGCTCATCCCGAGGGGTGGCGACCGAGGCCGTCGGAGGAATACTCTCGGTCGCGGCCCGCGTACTGATGAGGCGCCCGTCGGACGGGCGAGTGGAGGTGCTCGCGTGAGCCTGTCGATCGTGAAGTCGGTTATGCCCGGTGGTGTCATCGAGATCGCCCCCCGGGGCGAGATCGACGTCGACACCGCATACGAGGTGCGTGAGGCGATCGCCGAGGTCCTGGCCAAGGGGCACCCCAGCCGGATCGAGCTCAACATGAGGCTCGTCACCTTCATCGACTCCGTCGGTATCAGCGCGATGGTCGCCGGCTTCCAGACCGCCGAGGTGAGCGGCGTCAAGCTCGTCGTCACCGAGCCGAGCCGGTTCGTGCACCGGCAGCTCTGGGTGACCGGCCTGCTCGGCCTCTTCGGCGCCCCCGAGCCCTACTACGCCGGCGCGCCCGCCCCCGAGGTCCTCCCCGGCGCCTGACCCGCCGGCAGGGGTCCCGCCGGTGACCCGTTGGCGTCAGTCGTCGCCGAGGCCCGACCGGTCGATGTCGGACGACTCGGTGACCACGCGGATCGCCGTCACGGAGGCGTAGCCGTCGGCCAGCAGGGCCAGGCCGCTGCCCGGCTGCACCTGTCAACGACCGACGGTAGCCGGCGGGCGGGTCGACGGCCGGCATCCGCGCGCGGAGCGGCACACCGTTGCCAGCGCGCCGCCGGTGCGCGACGATCGGGCGACGGCGACGGTGGGGAGACGGCGTGCTCAGACGGGATTCCTTCAGCTACACCGTCCAGGCGCGCTGCTCGCTCGCCGACGCCGCGGGGTTGCTCGCGGACCAGGCCCGGCAGCAGGACCTGCACCCGCTGATCGCCCGGGTCCGCCGGGTGTCGCCCCGTCGCGGCGCGCGGGCCAGCTACCTCATCACCGACCGGCTGGCCGTCGGGCCGCTGCGCCTGCCGGTCACCTACCGGGCCGACGTCCTGGTCGACGGGCCGGACGAGATCGTCACCGTGGCCCGGCAGTGGCCGGCCACCACGGTGCGCAACCGGACCCGACTGCGGGCCGAGCCGGACGGCGTGGTCCGGATCGACGTCGAGATCACCCTTGCCGCGCCGGTCCCGCTCTTCGGCTACGCCTTCCGCCAGGCGCGCGCCGCCCACCTCGGGCTGGCGGCCCGGCTCGGCGTTGCCCTCGGCGGGCACCCGCCGGAGTCACCGCCCGGCTGAGCCGGGCACCGACACGGCGAAATCCCCGGCCGTCGGCCGGGGAGGTGGCGGTGGGAGCGGTCGGCCCCGGTGACCCGCCCGCGGGTCACCGGGGCCGAACGTCAGTAGACCGACAGGTGCACGTGGTTGGTGTGGTCGCTGGACGGGTCGCCGTTGGCCCCGCTGTACGACTTCCAGCCGCTGCTGGGCAGCCAGATCTGCCTGTACCAGATCACGTAGAGCACGGCGAGCCGGTCGGCGTTCTTGACGAAGTACGCCGCCAGGTTGTTGCCGTACGTCCTGTCGCCGCCGGTGGCGTCGCCGCCGAACCCGCTCTTCTGTGCCGCGAAGTCGCAGGCCCGGCCCTTGGGGTGCTCGCCGGAGCCGCCGGGGCGGTAGCAGGAGACGTAGCGGGTGAAGCCGGCCGCCTTGGCCTGGTTCAGCGCGTGCAGGGTGCGCGGGGTGATGCAGCCGTTGGCGGGGGTGGGGTCGTTGACGCTGCACGACTCGGACGGCCAGGACCCGTCGGAGTTGCGTGGCGCCGGCTTCGCCGTCGCGGTGGAGCTGCCGCCCGGCCCGCCGCCACTTGCCTGCGACCGGTTGGCGACCGTCAGCGCCCGCTCCGCCTGCTCCTTGCGCTTGGCCATCACCGTGACCTGCTTGCGCTGCTCCCGGATCTCGCCGTCCAGGGCGAGCTTGGTGCGGGTGGCCTGGTCTCGGGTCTCCTGGAGCTCGCGGAGCGCCCGGTCCTCGTTGGCGGCCACCGCGTCGAGAGCGGCGGCCCGGTCCATGAAGCCGTCCGGCGAGCTGCTGTTGAGCAGGGCGGAAACCACCCCCAGCCGGCCGGTCCGGTAGGCCACTCCGGCGATCTCGCCGACCTTGCTGTTCCGCTCGGTCAGCTCGCTCTCGGTCGTCTTGAGCTGCGCGGCGAGCTGCTGCTGCCGCTTGACCGACGTGTCCAGCGCCCGCTTGGCGTCCAGGTAGCCCTTGCTGGCGGCTTCGAGCTGGGCCCGCAGGGCGGGCGTGCCGCCCTCCTGGTCCTGGCCGGGGGCTGCGGCGAGCAGGCCGGCCCGGGAGGCGGCCGCCGCGGGGGCGGTGGTGACCGGGGTGACCGCGGCGCCGAGGGCGAGCGTCGCGGCGATCAGGGCCGCCAACCGGGCGGCGCGTCGTCGTACAGGTGCCATCACTGGCATACACGTGTCCTTCCGTCAGCCGCCGACCGGGTTAGCTGACGGGTTTGGGACGGAAGATCCCTACCGCTGACGCGGATGCACCCCACGAACATGGTTCCCCGGTTCGCCCCGCCGGGCGATTAGGCGGCGGCCACCGCCGGCACCGGTGGGTGCCGCCTGGCGGAGGCCGGAGCCGAGCCTACCGGTGCCGGTGTGACTGGTGCAGCGCAGGTGACTGAGGGTGCCTGCCCGCTTACCGTCAAATCCGACATAAGTCAACAATACTCTCCCAGATTTAAGGCTGTGCTCATTACCACTCAACCGACCCGCAGGCCCCGGGAGACGCCCCCGGCTCGATCTGCAACGTCGCGTGCTCGATCTGGAAGTCCTCGTGCAGGGCCGTCCGGGCTGCGGTGAGCACCGCGCCGACCTCCGCGCCCGGCTCCATCGTCAGGTGCGCCGAGGCCACCTCCATCCCGGAGGTCAGCGTCCAGACGTGCAGGTCGTGCACCTCGGCCACGCCGGGCACGGCGGCCAGCCGGTCGTGCACCCTGGTGACCTCGAGGTGCTCCGGCGCGGCCTGCACCAGGATGCGCAGCGCGGCGCGCCCGAGCCGCCAGGTGCGGGGCAGGATGAGCATCCCGATCGCCACCGCGACCAGCGGGTCCGCCCACCACCAGTCGGTGACGGCGATCAGCAGGGCCGCGCCGATCACGCCGAGTGAGCCCAGCAGGTCGCCCAGCACCTCCAGGTACGCGCCCTGCATGTTGATGCTCTCCTTCGCCCCGGACCGCAGCAGGGCGAAGGCGGCCACGTTGGCGAGCAGGCCGAGCACGGCGACCGCGAGCATCGGGCCGGCGAGCACCTCCGGCGGGTCGCCGAACCGGCGTACGGCCTCGACGACCACGTAGACCGCGACGCCGGAGAGCAGCACGGCGTTGGCCAGGGCGGCCAGCACCTCCAGCCGGTAGAGGCCGAAGGTGCGCTGCGGGTCCGCGCCGGCGCGCCGGGTCGCGGTGATCGCCGCGAGCGCCATGCCGATGCCGAGCACGTCGGTGAACATGTGCCCGGCGTCGCTCAGCAGAGCCAGCGAGCCGGTGCGGAAGGCGGCCACCGCCTCCACCGCCATCAGGGCGCCGAGCAGCGCGAACGCCGCCCAGAGGCGGCCCCGGTGGCGGTGCGCGGCATTCGCGACCGACCCGTGGTGGTGGTCATGACCTGCACCCACGCGCCCACCTTCCGTCACCCGTCAGGACCCGGTTCAATCTATGCTCACATCGCAATATGTGCAAGTGATTGCCCGGCGGCGGTCGGCGACTCAGCCGGTCGGGACGACTCAGCCGGTCGGGTCGACGGTGGTCAGCCGCTGGGTGGCCCGCGACAGCGCGACGTAGAGCGTCCGTACGCCCGAACCCGGGTCGGCCCGGATCTCGCCCGGGGCGACCAGGACCACGCCGTCGTACTCCATGCCCTTGGCCTCCAGGCTGGTCACCACCTGCAGGCGCGGCGCGCCCAGCCCGCCCAGCCACCCGGCCACCTCGTCCCGGCGGGGCACCGGGGTGATCACGCCCACGGTGCCCTCCACCTCGGCCAGCAACGCCGTGGCCGCCGTCACCACGGCGGTCTCCAGCTCCGCCGGCAGCACCGCCAGCTCGACCGGGTCGACGCCGGTGGAGCGCACCGCCCTGGGCAGCGGGAGGTCCGGGTGCAGCCGGCGGATCTCGGCCGCCGCCACCGCGAAGATCTCCGCCGAGTTGCGGTAGTTCGTGGTCAGGGTGAAGTGGTGCCGCTTGCGCCGGCCCAGCGCCTGGTCCCGGGCGCGGGCCAGCTCCTCCGGGTCGCCGGTCCACGCCGTCTGCGCCGGGTCGCCCACCACCGTCCACGAGGCCAGCCGTCCGCGCCGGCCGATCATGCGCCACTGCATCGGCGAGACGTCCTGCGACTCGTCGACCACGACGTGCGCGTACTCCCGGTAGTCCTCCGGGCGCTGCCGCGCCGCCTCGCGGGCCGCGCGCTGCCGGTCGGCGAACGTGCTCAGCTCGCGGACCCCGCCGGCCAGCTGGAACGGGTCCCGCTTCGGCCGGGCCGGCTTCATCGGCTTGCCGAGCAGCGCGTCCAGCTCGTCCAGCAGCGCGATGTCGGCGATCGTCAGCCCGGCGCGGTCCAGGCTCCGGTACGCGTCGGTCAGCAGCCGGATCTCGGCGCCGGAGAGGATCCCGCCGGCGTACCGGCGCAGCCGGTCGGGGCGGGCCAGCCAGCCCAGCACGTGCCGGGGGTGCAGCCGGGGCCACCACGCCTTGAGGAACTCCCGGAACTCCGGCCGCTCGGCGATCTCGTCCTCGAACGCGCGCTGCTCGGGCAGCCGGCCGATGCCCAGCCGACGGGCCTGCGCCCAGAGCGCGGCGAAGACGCCGTCGAAGCCGGCGCGGCGCACCTCGTTGCGGCGGGCGCCCCGGGGCATCGCCCGCTCCCGGATGGCGTCCAGCTCGCGGCGGTCCAGCCGGAGCAGCTCGCCCCGGTAGAGCAGGCGCAGCTCGGCCGGACCGTCCGGCACCGCGTCCCGGGCCGCCCGTTCCAGCACCCGGCGCATCCGCAGCGAGCCCTTGACCGCCGCCACGGCGGGCGGGTCGGTGCGGGTGGCGCTCATGCCCGGGAACAGGGTGCCCAGCGAGTGCAGTGTGGCGGTGTCCTCGCCGAGCGAGGGCAGCACCGAGGCGATGTACTCGACGAAGACCGAGGACGGGCCGACCACCAGGATGCCGCCGCCGGCGTACCGGCTGCGGTCGGAGTAGAGCAGGTACGCGGCCCGGTGCAGGGCGACCGCCGTCTTGCCGGTGCCCGGGCCGCCGGAGACGATCGTCACCCCGGAACCGGGGGAGCGGATGGCCTCGTCCTGCTCCCGCTGGATGGTGGCGACGATGTCCCGCATGCCCCGGCCGGTGGCCTTCGACAGCGTGGCGAGCAGCGCGCCGTCGCCGACCACCGCCATGTCGGCGGGCGCGGCGGCGGGATCGAGCAGGTCGTCCTCGATCCGGGTGACCCGCTCACCGGAGGACTGGATCATGCGCCGCCGCACCACGCCCAGCGGCTCCGCCGGGGTGGCCTGGTAGAAGGCGGCGGCGGCCGGGGCCCGCCAGTCGACCACCAGGGTGGTCGCGTCCTCGTCCCGGATGCCGAGCCGCCCGACGTGCAGCACCTGCCGGTCGCGCAGGTCCAGCCGGCCGAAGACCAGCCCCTCGTGCTCGGCGTCCAGCACGTGCCGCCGCTGCGCGGCGTGGAACACCATCGCGTCCCGCTCGACCAGCGCCCCGAAGTTGCCGACCCGGGCGAGTCGGTAGCCCTCCTTCTCGGCGCGGACCGCCGACCGGCGCAGCTCGGCCAGTCGGGCGTACACCCGGTCGAGGTGCCGCTGCTCGACGGCGGTCTCCTGCGCCAGGGTGGTCTGGTCGGTCAACGGTCGCTCCTCCTGACGTCGGCGGCGGGCGGCGCGAACCGCGCGAACCACGCCAGGCCAACCGCAAGAGGGTACGGCCCGCGCGCAACCAGCCGCGCCTGAGGTGCGGGAAAGGAGCCCGCGTCACCCCTCCCGGCCTGCCCGCGTCACCTCTGCCGGCCTGCCCGCGTCACCCCTCGCGGGTGGTGGCGGGGGCGGCGGAGCGGGCGTCGTCGAGCACCTGGCGGAGCACGCCGCCCAGCGCCGCGTTGACCTCGGCGGGGCGTTCCATCATCAGCATGTGCCCGGCGCCCGGACAGACGGTCAGTTCCGTCGCCGGCAGCGCGGCGGCGATCGACTCGGCGCACGGCGGCGGGGTGAGCCGGTCCCGGTCGCCGACCAGTGCCGCCGCCGGCAGGTGGGCGAGCCGGGCGAGGGTGTCCAGCCGGTGCTGCGCCCCGATCGAGGCGCGGAACCCGCCGATCGAGCGGAGCGACGCGCGGGCCACCGCCGAGGTGACCAGCCGGATGTCGTGCGGGTCGCAGCGGTCACCGAAGAGCATCCAGCGGATGCTGGGGCGCAGCGCCCGCAGCAGCGCCCGGGGCGGCCGCCAGGACCCGCACCGGGCCAGCACGCCGGCCCCGGTGGTCTCGGCGAGCCGGATCAACCGGGCGATCCGGGGCGACAGGCCGTAGACGGTGTGCGTGTGCCCCTCGGCCGTCGTGGAGACGAAGACCAACCCGGCGGCCCGGGCGGCGAAGTGCTCGGGGTGCCGGTGCGCGTACTCCATGATCGTCATGCCGCCCATCGAGTGGCCGGCGAGCACCACCCGGCCGCTCGGGGCCACCTCGTCCAGCACCGCGGCCAGGTCGTCGCCGAGCTGGGCGAGGGTGGCGGTGGGCAGCGCCATGCAGCTCGACCGGCCGTGCCCACGGGCGTCGTAGGCGACCACCCGTACCGCGCCGTCGAAGCGTTCCCGCAGGTCGGCGAGCTGCCGGTGCCAGGCCCGCCCGTCCAGCGTCCAGCCGTGCAACAGCACCACGGTGACCTCGGCGTCGGCCGGCCCCGACGCCTCGACGTGCAGCCGCACGTCGTCGGGAAGACGCACCTCGACGTGCTCCGGCATCGCCACCTCCCCAGGGCCGCGCTGGTCCGCAACACCGGGGATACCCGGTGGTAACACCGGCTACCCGTCATGACACCACGGCAACCGTGCCGGTGAGAAGATTCGCAACCCGGTCCGGGCGCCGGCCGGGCCGGCCAAGCTGGAGGCATGGGGTCGCCGCAGGCAACGCCGCCCGGGCCCGCGCCGGACGGGCGTGCGGCCGGCGGTACGCCCCGGGCCGCCCTGGCGGAACTGCTCGCCGGCAACCGCCGGTTCGTCAGCGGCCAGCCGATCCACGGCCACGACGTCACCGCCGCCGCCGCGGCGGCCTCCGGGGACCAGCAGCCGTACGCGGTGCTCCTCGGCTGCATCGACTCGCGGGTGCCGCTGGAGGCGATCTTCGACCAGACGTTCGGCTCGATCTGCGTGATCCGCACCGGCGGGCACGTGCTCGACCGGGCGGTGCTCGGCTCCATCGAGTACGTGGTCGGGGAGTTGGGCGTACCGCTGGTGGTGGTGCTCGGGCACGAGCGGTGCGGCGCGGTCGCCTCCGCCGTGGACGCGCTGCGCGGCGGGCGGTCACCGGGCGGCGCGCTGGCGCACCTCGTCGAACAGATCGCCCCGGCGGTGACCGAGGTGGGCGTCGACGACCCGCGGGCGCACCCGCTGGCGGTCCGCCGGCACGTGCTGCGGACGGTGGCCGCGCTGCGCGCCGACGACCTGCTCGCCGGTCCCGTCGCCGCCGGCCGGCTGGGCGTGGTCGGCGCCCTCTACGACCTGGCCACCGGCGAGGTCGCCCTGCTCGAGGTGTAGCGCCCTTCCTCCACACCGGTCCACAGACACGGAACCGCCCGCCGGGATGATCCCGACGGGCGGTCCAGGTGTCGCGTGGGGGAGGGCTCAGCCCTCGAAGACGCCGGCCTCGACGAGGCGCTTCTCGGTGGCGTCCCAGCCGTCACCCGGGTGGGTGGCGTTGAGGTTGTTGATCTCGGCCCGGATCTTTGCGGCGTGGCCGGCGGCGGCCAGCGTCCGGATCTCCTCGACGAAGGCCTCGGAGTCGGTGCGCAGGTGCGCGGTCTTGCCGTTGGTCAGGTTACGCACGTAGGCGTGCTTGCCGCCGTTGAGCGGGATGAGGTACTTGAACTCGCCCAGCACGCTGAGGGCGCCACCCTGGCCAGCCTGGCCGGCCCGGACTGACGCGCGCGCGGTCTTAGAGGTGTTGCTCGCCACGGAGGTACTCCTTGCAAGACGTACGGGAGGACGGAACGTCCGGGGGCTGTGCGGACGGCACCTGGTGAGTGGGCCCGCGGAAGATGTGCGCGGCACAGGCCGCCGATGGAACTGTACACGACCACGATCCCTGGCTGGTCATCGCGTCTGGAGGGGTCAACCGCGGTCACCCGTCCGACTATTCCGACCGGCGAATTTTCCGATTCCCTGGCGCACCATCCGTCACACCAGTCATCATGTGTTCCAGAAGCCACTCGGGTGATCGAGGTCGTAGGGGAAGACGCACCTCGCTCTCCGGGAGGTCACCGTGCCAACGCGTGGCGTCGTATACGTCCACTCGACCCCACTCGCCGTGTGCTCACACGTCGAGTGGGCGATCGCGCGCGTCCTCGCCGCGCCGGTCAACCTGCAGTGGACGGCTCAGCCCGTCGACCCCGGCGCCCGCCGGGCCGAGTGCGGGTGGACCGGTCGTCCGGGGACGGGCGCCGAGCTGGCTGCTGCCCTCCGGCAGTGGCCCATGATCCGTTTCGAGGTCACCGAGGAGCCGAGCGCCGGCGCCGACGGCGAGCGCTTCATGTACGTCCCGGGGCGCGGCCTGTTCCGCGCGACCGTGGGCGCGGCCGGCGACATCCAGCTCGGCGAGGACCGGCTGCGCAGCCTGATGGCGGGTGCGCGGGCGCCGGAGGCCCTCGCGCACGCGCTCGACAAGGCGCTCGGCACCGCCTGGGACGCCGAGCTGGAGCCCTACCGCTACGCCGGCGACGGCGCCCCGGTGACCCTGCTCACCCGCGTCGGCTGACGTCCCACGTCCGGCGTGCCCCGGCCGGCGGCGGCGGGAAGGTCAAGTTGCCCCGATAAGGGGTGAACTGGTGGGATGGGCCGCGTGTCGACTACCCCGCGACGTGCCGGCGTCGCGCTCGCCGCCCTGACCGCGCTGCTCCTCTCCGGATGCTCGGGGCCGGCGGACCGCCGTCCCGAGCCCGCGTCGACGAGCGCCGCGGCCACCCCGACACCCGGCGCGAGCCTGCCCGGCGGCGACCCGGCCGCCCGCGCCGCCGCCCTGGTCGGCACGCTCGCCGACGAGGACCTGGTCGGCCAGGTGTTGATGCCCTACGCCTACGGCGACTCGGCGACCCGGGTCTCGCCCGGATCGAAGGCCGGCAACCAGGCGCTCGCCGGGGTGGACACCCCGGCCGAGATGATCGCCAGGTACCGGCTCGGCGGGCTGATCCTGGTCGGCTTCAGCGCCGACGACCCGACCAAGGGCAACCAGGAGACCACCAACGTCGACAACCCGGAGCAGGTCCGCGAACTCACCACCGGCCTGCGCGAGGCCGCCGGTCGGCTGCCCGCCGGCCAGGCGCCGTTCCTGATCGGCACCGACCAGGAGTACGGCGTGGTCACCCGGATCACCGACGGGGTGACCCTGCTGCCCAGCGCCCTCGCTGCGGGCGCGGCCGGGAAGCCGGAGCTGACCGAGGCCGCCTGGCGGGCGGCCGGCAGCGAACTCGCCGCGATGGGCATCAACCTCGACTTCGCCCCGGTCGCCGACGTGCTCGCCACCCGCAGCACCGTGATCGGCTCCCGGTCGTACGGGGCGGACCCGAAGGCGACCGCGGAGCAGGTGGCCGGCGCGGTCCGCGGGTTGCAGGCCGAGGGCGTCGCCGCCACCGTCAAGCACTTCCCGGGCCACGGGCACAGCGCCGCCGACTCGCACAAGGACCTGCCGGTGCTCGACCAGTCCCGCAAGGCGCTGGAGACCGGCGCCTGGCCGCCCTTCTCCGCCGGCATCGACGCCGGCGCGATGGCCGTCATGTCCGCCCACCTCGACGCCCGGTCGGTGGACCCGGGCACCGCGGCGACCTTCTCGCGCAAGCTGCTCACCGACGTGCTGCGCGGCCAGCTCGGCTTCGAGGGCGTGGTGATCACCGACGGGATGAACATGCCGCCGGCGAAGCGCTGGTCACCGGGGGAGGCCGCGGTGCGCGCGCTGCAGGCGGGCAACGACCTGATCCTGATGACGCCACACGTCGGCCAGGCGTACGACGGGCTGCTCGCCGCGCTCCGCGACGGCTCGCTGCCCCGGGCCCGCCTCGTCGACGCCGCGACCCGGGTGCTGACCATGAAGTTCAAGCTCGCCGACCGGCCCACGCCCGAGCTGTCCACGCTGGGCGACCCGGCGCACCGGAAGGCGGCGGAGGACCTGGCGGCGGCGGCCGTGACGGTGTTCCGGGGTGCCTGCGGCGGCGGGGTCCGGGGCCCGGTGACCGTCACCTCCTCCGGCGGGCGCGACCACACCCGGGCGGCGCTGACCGAGGCGCTCACCGCGGCCGGGGTGAAGGTGGTGCCCAGCGGCGGCACGGTGGTGCACCTGGTCGGGTACGGCGACGGCGCCGGCGACCTGCGCGCCGACGCCGCCGTCACGGTCGCCATGGACACCCCGTACGTGCTGGCGAAGGCGAAGTCACCGACCCTGCTGGCGACGTACTCGTCCAGCCGGGCGTCGATGACCGCCCTCGCCCGGGTGCTGGCCGGCAAGGCGCGGCCGGAGGGTCGGTCCCCGGTGCCGGTGCCCGGCCTGCCCGCCACCACCTGCGCCGGCTGACCGCCTCAGTCGCGGTTGATCCGGGCCGACTGCTTCACCAGCTGGTACGCCGGCAGCAGGTCCTCCGGGTCCGGGGCGTCCAGGCTCAACACGATCGGGCCGTAGAGGGAGGACAACGCGATGGCCCGGTCCGTGTCGCCGTCCGCCGTGTAACTCGCCTCCACGGCGTCGAGCGTGCCGGCCCGCACCCGCCGGTACCGCGGGTCCGAAGCCTCCGGCGAGTACGCCCCGACGAAGTGCTTCAGGTGCTCCTCGGCGCCGCCGGCGACCCCGTCGACCCGCCAGACCCGGAGGAACCCGAGTTCGCCGGTCGGCCGGGCGTCGAGTTCGCACAGCATCCTGGCCTTGCCGACGGTCGGCTCGCCGAACTCCGCCGAGCCCTTCACCGCCTCGACCTTCCACCCGGCCGGCAGCGAGAAGGTGATCGGCAGCTCGCAGGGCGTTCCCTTCTGGCCGACGGTGGTGCCGGCGGCCGCGGCGGCCACCTCGTCGTGCCAGGGCGGGCCGGGGGTCACCGGCGAGGCGGTGGTGCTCGGCGAGGTTGACGCCGAGGGCGAGTCGCCGGCCGCCGGGGTCTCCTTCGCGTCGGCGCAGGCGCCGGTCAGCGCGATGGTCAGCGCCGCGAGCACGGCGGCGCGGGTACGTCGTTCCATGTGTCCATTCCCCGTTGACGATGAGAGCCGGCCCATCAAAGCGGGGCGGACGGACGGCGTCAAGCCGGTTGACCTAGTGGGCCGCGCGCAGCGCGGCGACCAGCCACTCCACGGCCGGCACCGCGGGCGGGAAGGGTTCCCGCCGGTTGAGCACGCCGATCAACTGCCAGTACCGCTCCACCCGCCGGTCGGTGAAGGCGGCGATCCCGTCGGCCATCGCCCGGCGCTGGTCCGGGGTGAGCGTCGGGTCCACCATCTCGTCGAGCACCGCCCGGGCCTCGGGCGACGCCGGGTCGATCCCGGCGGCCAGCGCCGCACGCGCCGGCTCGACCGACGGCATCGGCTCCGGTGGCGGCGCCGTCGCGTCGGCCGACCCGGCCACCGCCATCTCGCGTACCCGACGGCGGAAGTCCGGGTCGGCCACCAGTTCGGCCAGCTCCAGCCAGGCGTCCACCTCCTCGTCGGTGGGCTCGTCCGGCAGGTCCGCCGGCAGCGCCCGCATGGCCTGGGCCAGACCGGCACCCAGGCCGACGTCGACGCCGTCGAAGACCTCGGCCACGAAGTCGTCGATGATCCGCTGCCGCTCCCGGGCGGAGAGGCGGGCCAGGTCGTTCATGAGTCTCAACTCCTCGGTCGTACTGCCACGTCGGGTGACCGACCGCAGCACCGCCCGGCGCAGCCGCAGCGTCCGGATCTCCGCGTCCAGTGCCCGGACGTGCGCCTGCGCCACGTCCCGGACGGTGGACTGGCGGTCCACGATCCGGCGTACGTCGTCCAGGCCGATGCCCAGCTCGCGCAGGGAGCGCAGCAGCTCCAGCCGGGCCACGGCGGCCGCGTCGTAGAGCCGGTAGCCGCCCGGCGACCGGCCGGTCGGGGGCAGCAGGTCCAGGTCGGACCAGAAGCGGATGGTCCGGACCGAGAGGCCGGTCCGGCGGGCGAGCTGCCCGATGGTGAACAGGTCGGTGCGGTCGTCCACGTCGAAGAGCCTCCTGTCTCCAGCCGCTGGAGAGTCAACCCGGAAACCGGCTCGCGGTCGCCCGCCGCACCTGGCACCCTCTGCGCACATGGGAACGGCACAGGGTTTCGCGTACGCCGAGCGGTCGGACGGCACCGTGGTGATCACCCACCACGGGCGGGTGGCGGGCACGTTGCGCGGCGGCCGGGCGGCGGAGTTCCTCGCCGAGGTCGAGGACGACCCGCAGCTCGCGATGGCCCGGTGGACCGGCAACTACCGCCGGGGCAACGAGCGGACCGCCCGCCAGCACCCCCGCAACCGGGGCTGAACGACGCGAGGGGCCCGCGCTCGGGTGAGCGCGGGCCCCTCGACGGTACGTGCGACTACAGCGGGATGTTGCCGTGCGCGCCCCGGGCCGCCGGGGCGGCGGCGAGGGCCTCGGCGATGCGGCGACGGGTCTCGGCGGGGGTGATGACGTCGTCGACCACGCCGATCTCCAGGGCGCGGTTGACGCCGCCCGCGACCCGGGTCTGTTCCTCGATCAGCTGCGCGCGCAGCGTCTCGCGTTCCTCGGCGGGGGCGGCGGCGAGCTTCTTGCGGTGCAGGATGTTGACCGCGGCGCTGGCCCCCATGACGGCGACCTCGGCGTGGGGCCAGGCGAACACGGCGGTCGCCCCGAGCGAGCGGGAGTTCATCGCGATGTACGCCCCGCCGTAGGCCTTGCGGGTCACCAGGGTCACCCGCGGCACGACGGCCTCGGCGAAGGCGTGCAGCAGCTTCGCGCCGCGGCGCACCACGCCGTCCCACTCCTGGCCGAGGCCGGGCAGGTAGCCGGGCACGTCGACCAGCACGATCAGCGGCACGCCGAGGGAGTCGCACATCCGCACGAACCGGGCCGCCTTCTCGGCGCTGGAGGCGTCGAGGCAGCCGCCCAGGCGCAGCGGGTTGTTGGCGATCACCCCGACGGTGCGGCCGGCGAACCGGCCCAGGGTGGTCACCACGTTCGGCGCCCACTTGGCGTGCAGCTCCACCCCGGGAGCGTCCAGCAGCGCCTTGACCACCGGCTTGACGTCGTAGGCCCGGTTCGTCTCCACCGGCATCTTCGCCGCCAGGTCGTGCCCCTGGTCGCCCTCCGCCGCCACGTCGTCGGGCGACAGCCGACCCTGGCGTCCCAGCAGCGCGGCGAGCTTGCGCGCCTCGGCCAGCGCCGACTCGTCGTCCTTGCACGTCACGTGGACCACCCCGGAGCGGCGGCCGTGCGGCTCCGGCCCGCCCAGCCGCTCCATGTCGACCTGCTCACCGGTGACGCTGCGTACCACCTCCGGACCGGTCACGAAGATCCGTCCGGCCCCGCTCATGACCACGATGTCGGTCAACGCCGGCCCGTACGCCGCGCCGCCGGCCGCGGGACCCAGCACCACCGAGATCTGCGGCACCCGCCCCGACGCGCGCACCATCGCGGCGAACACCTGACCCACCGCGTCCAGCGCCACCACGCCCTCGGCCAGCCGGGCCCCACCGGAGTGCCACAACCCCAGCACCGGCACCCGCTCCCGCACCGCGGTGTCGATGGCGTCCACGACGTGCCGGCACCCCTCGGTGCCCATCGCGCCGCCCATCCGCGTGGCGTCGGTCGCGTACGCGATCGCCGGCGTGCCGTCGATCTCGCCCCGCGCCCACAGGACGCCGGAGGTGTCCCGGGGCGCCATCAACCGCAACGAACCGGCATCGAACAGCGCCCGCAGCCGCAACTCCGGATCTCGGTGGTCCACGGCGGGTGAAGTGTCCGCACCAACGGCGGTGGTGGTCACGTGAGCCTCCAAGGCTGTGGTCTCAGGCCCGCGTGAAGACGAGAGCCACGTTGTGCCCGCCGAAGCCGAACGAGTTGTTCAGCGCGGCGGGGATGTCCATGTGGCGCGCCTTGTTCGCGGCCACCTCCAGGGTGAGGCCGTCGTCCGGGTCGTCGAGGTTGATCGTCGGGGGTACGACGCTGTCGCGGATCGCCAGGATGGTGGCGATCGACTCCAGCGCGCCCGCCGCACCCAGCAGGTGACCGGACATCGACTTGGTGGAGGACAGCACCGGGTGGTCGCCGAGCGCCTCGTGCAGCGCCTTGATCTCCGCCACGTCACCGACCGGGGTCGACGTGGCGTGCGCGTTGACGTGCGTGATGTCGGACCTGGCGACGTCCGCGTCGGCGATCGCCTTGGCGATGGCCCGGATCGCGCCCTCCCCCTCCGGGTGCGGCTGCACGATGTCGTAGCCGTCGGAGGTGATGCCGGCCCCGGCCAGGCGCGCGTACACCCGGGCCCCCCGGGCGGCGGCGTGGTCCGCGCGCTCAAGCACCAGGATGCCCGCGCCCTCGCCGAGCACGAAGCCGTCGCGGCCCTTGTCCCACGGACGGGAGGCCCGCTCCGGCTCGTCGTTGCGGGTCGACATGGCCCGCATCGAGCTGAAGCCGGCGATCGGCAGCTGGTGGATGACCGCCTCGGTGCCGCCGGCCACCACCACGTCGGCGCGGCCGGCACGGATCATGTCCAGGCCGAGCGCGATCGCCTCCGCGCCGGTCGCGCAGGCGCTGGCCACCGAGTGCACCCCCGCCTTCGCGCCCAGCTCCAGCCCCACCCAGGCGGCGGGGCCGTTCGGCATCAGCATCGGGATGGTGTGCGGGGAGACCCGCCGCGGCCCGGACGCCTCCAGGACGTCGTCCTGGGCGAGCAGGGTCAGGGCGCCGCCGATGCCCGAGCCGACGCTGACGCCCAGCCGCTCCCGGTCCAGCCCGGAGTCGGCCAGGCCGGCGTCCGCCCAGGCCTGCTGTGCCGCGATGATCGCGATCGCCTCGGAACGGTCCAGCCGGCGCAGCTTGACCCGGTCGAGCAGGCCGGCCGGATCCACCGCGAGCTGGGCGGCGATCCGGACCGGCAGCTGCTCGGCCCACTCCTGGGTGAGGGCACTCACCCCGGAGCGGCCGGCGAGCATGGCGTCCCAGGTCGACGCGACGTCCCCGCCCAGCGGAGTGGTCGCGCCGAGCCCGGTGACGACGACGTCGGTGTGCGCCATGATCAGGACTGCGCCTCGATGTAGCTGACGGCGTCCCCGACGGTCTTCAGGTTCTGCACCTCGTTGTCCGGGATCTTGACGCCGAACTTCTCCTCGGCCGCCACCACGACCTCCACCATGGAGAGCGAGTCGACGTCCAGGTCGTCGGTGAAGGACTTCCCCTCGGCCACGTCGTCCGGGTTCACCCCGGCAACCTCTTCGAGGATCTCGGCGAGGCCGGCGGTGATCTCGTCACGGGTCATTGCGGTTTGGTTCCTCTCATCGGTTTCACTCGACGGCCGACGACGCCGGCCGTCACTCCCCGGCGCTGGCGCGCCGGAGGGGCTTCAGGGGCAGCGGACGACCTGACCGGCGTAGGTCAGGCCGCCGCCGAAGCCGAAGAGCAGCACCGGGGCGCCCGAGGGCACCTCCCGCCGCTCGACCAGCTTGGACAGGGCCAGCGGCACGCTCGCCGCCGAGGTGTTGCCGGACTCGACGATGTCCTTGGCGATGATCGCGTTCGGGATGCCGAGCCGCTTCACGATGCCGTCGATGATCCGGGCGTTGGCCTGGTGCGGCACGAAGGCGGCCAGCTCCGAGGGGTCCACCCCGGCGCGTTCGCACGCCTGCCGGGCCAGCGGCGCCAGCTCGGTGGTGGCCCAGCGGAAGACCGACTGCCCCTCCTGCTGGATGTACGGGCGCCAGCCCTCGATGCGTACCGCGTCGCTCTTCTCCGGGGCCGAGCCCCAGACCACCGGGCCGATGCCGGCGGGCTCGTCCTCGGCGGTGGCCGTCACCACGGCGGCGCCCGCGCCATCGGCGAAGATGATGCAGGTGGAGCGGTCCGTCCAGTCGACGATGTCGGAGAGCTTCTCCGCGCCGATCACCAGGGCGTTGCGCGAGGCGCCGGCCCGGATGGCGTGGTCCACCGTGCCCAGCGCGTAGGCGAAACCGGAGCAGGCCGTGTTGATGTCGTACGCCCCGGGCGCGGTGATGCCGAGCTTGGCGGCGACCCGGCAGGCGACGTTCGGGCTGCGGTCGACGGCGCTGCAGGTGGCCACGACGACCAGGTCGATGTCGGCGGCGGTGAGGCCGGCGTTGGCCAGCGCCTTGCCGGCGGCGGCGGCGGCCATGTCGGTGACCGACTCGCCGTCGGCGATCCGCCGGGTGACGATGCCGACCCGGTCGCGGATCCACTCGTCGCTGGTCTCCACCAGCTGCGCGATCTCGTCGTTGGTGACCACCCGGGAGGGCTGGTAGTGCCCCATGGCGAGGATCCGGCTGCCGGTCATGCGTGACCTCCGATGCGAACGAGCGGCTGGCCCGGCGCGACCGGGTCGTCGTGGTGGGCGAGCCACTCGGTGAGCACCCCGCTGTCGTGGGCGGCCACCTCGACCGGGCCCTGCCGGGTGGCGATGTGGCCGACGACCTGCCCGGCGTCGAGCGTGTCGCCCTCGGCGAGGCCCGCCGCCGGCTCGAAGGTGCCGGCCGACGGGGCCACCACCACGCGGAACTGCATGGTCGGCTCGTGGCTCGGCGCCATCCCGTGCCGGGCGATCAGGTCCCGCGCGGCGGGCAGGTCGTCCGGGGTGTTCAGGGTGACGATCTCCGGGAGGCCGCTCTCCTTGAGCTCCCGCTTGACCAGGCCCGCGAGGGTGCCCGCCGGGGGCAGCTCGATCACGCCGGTCACCCCGAGGTCGGCCAGCGTGCGCATGCAGAGGTCCCAGCGCACCGGCGCGGTGACCTGCCGGACCAGGCGCTGCACCATGTCGCGCCCGTGGTCGACCGCGGCGCCGTCGATGTTGGACAGCAGGATCCGGGTCGGGTCGGCGGGGGTGATCCCGGCGGCGACGGCGGCGAGCGCCGCCTCGGCGGGGGCCATGTACGGGGTGTGGAAGGCGCCGGCCACCTTGAGGCGGATCACCCGGGCCTTGGTCGGCGGCTCGGCGGCGAGCTTCTCCAGGCCCGCGACCGCGCCGGCGGCGACGAACTGGCCGGCGCCGTTGCGGTTGGCCGGGTGCAGCCCGTGCGCGGCGATCGTGGCGAGCACCTCGTCGCGGTCCCCGCCCAGCACGGCGGCCATCCCGGTCGGCTCCAGCGCGCAGGCGGCGGCCATCTCCCGGCCGCGTACGCCGGCGAGGGTGATCGCCGCCTCCGCGGGCAGCACCCCGGCGAGCGTCGCCGCGCCCAGCTCGCCCACGCTGTGGCCGGCGGTGACGGTGACGTCGTACATCGGCAGGTGTTCGGCGGCGAGCAGCGCCGCCGCGACCAGCAGCGGCTGGGTGCGGGCGGTGTCCTTGATCTCGTCGGCGTCGGCCGCGGTGCCGAGGTGCACCAGGTCGACCCCGGCCAGCGCCGACCACCACCGCAGACGGGCCTCGGCACCGGGCAGGTCGAGCCAGGGGGTCAGGAAGCCGGGTTTCTGGGAACCCTGGCCGGGAGAGAGTACGGCGAGCACGTCTATGACTCTCCCGGATACGCGCGGGTAGCGCTGTGCCGCCCTCGACCAAACCGCACTAGAACCTTTGGGGGGTTCCTACAAAGATCGGCGGTGATCATCACCCGACTGTGACGATTTCCTGACGGCTGGGGTCATTGTCTGGGTTGGGACCACCGGGACCACCGGGTCGAGCCGGCCGACGGTGAGCGCCACCTGGAGGGCGAACGCGTCCCGCGCGGCGAGCGGCGAGAAGCCGGTCACGTCGGCGATCCGCCGCAGCCGGTAGCGCACCGTGTTCGGGTGCACGAAGAGGGCGCGGGCGGCGCTCTCCAGCGTGCCGCCGGCCGCGAAGAACGCGTCGAGGGTCTCCAGCAACTCGCCGCCCGCCCGCACGAGCGCGGCGTAGACGTCGTGCCGCAGCCGCCGGCGCGCCTCCGCGTCACCGGCCAGGGCGCGCTCCGGCAGCAGGTCGCCCGCCGGCACCGGCCGGGGCGCGGTCGGCCAGGCGGGGGCGGCCCGGAAGCCGGCCAGCGCGGCGCGGGCCGACTCGGTCGCCTCGTCCAGGCTCGGTACGGCCGGGCCGACCACCACCGGCCCGTCGCCGAACGCGCCGAGCAGCTTGACGGTGGCGGCGACGGGATCGGCGGCGCCCCCGAGCACGATGACCAGCCGGTCGCCGTGCACCCCGCCGATCACCTCCGCGCCGATGCGTCGGGCCTGCCGGTGCACGGTGTGCAGCACGGCGGAGACCTCGCCGCCGGGGGAGCGGCCGACCGCCACCGCCACCGGCGGGGCGTCCGCCCAGCCGAGCGCCGCCGCGCGGCTGGCCAGCACGTCCGGCGAGTCGCCCCGCAGCAGCGCGTCCACCAGCAACGCCTGCAACCGGGCGTCCCAGGAGCCGCGGGACTCGGCGGCCCGGGCGTACGCGCGGGCGGCGGCGAAGGCGATCTCCCGGGAGAACCGCAGCACCGCCTCGCGCAACTGCTGCTCCTCGCCCGGCGCGGCCAGGTGCGAGACCTGCTCCTCGACGACGTCGATCATCACCTTGATCAGCGCCACCGTCTGCTGGAGGCTGATCGAGCGGGCCAGCGCCTGCGGCGCGGTGGCGAAGACCTCGTCGGAGACCTCCTGGGTGCTGTCCGCCGTGCCGCCGCCGTCGCGCAGCCACTGCACCAGCGACCGGGCGCCGGCCTGGGCCACCAGCATCACCCAGGAACGGTGGTCGGCGGGCAGGTCGCGGAACCAGGGCAGGGCCTCGTCCATCCGGGCCACGCTGGCGGTGGCCAGCGCCCCCGCCGCCCGCTCGATCCGGCGCAGCGTGGCCGACAGCTCCGTACCGCCCGGCTCGCTCACCGCTCCAGCCTGACACGTCCCGACCTGGACCTTCACGCCGGGCGGCCCGCGCTCGGCGGTGGCCCCGGGCGGGCCGGCGGGTCGGGTCAGGCGGGCGGGGGAGCGGGCAGCCCCAGCTCCTGGGCCAGGATGGCGGCCTGCACCCGGCTGCGCAGGTCCAGCTTGGCGAGGATCCGGCTGACATGGGTCTTGGTGGTGCTCTCCGCCATCGCCAGCCGGTCGGCGATCTGCTGGTTGGACAGCCCGAGCCCGAGGCAGGCCAGCACGTCCCGCTCCCGGGGGGTCAGCGTGTCCACCGCCGCCCGGGTCGCCCCGGAGGCGGCCGGGGCGGTCGCCGCGAACGCGGTGATCAGCCGGCGGGTCACCGCCGGGGCGATGAACCCCTCGCCCCGGGCGACCGTCCGCACCGCCGCCACCAGCCCTTCGGCGTCGATGTCCTTGAGCACGAAGCCCGCCGCGCCGGCCCGCAGCGCGCCGAAGACGTACTCGTCGAGGTCGAAGGTGGTGAGCACGAGCACGTCGGCGAGCCGGTCGGCGACGATCTCCCGGGTGGCCGAGATGCCGTCCAGCCGGGGCATCCGCACGTCCATGACCGCCACGTCGGGCCGCAGCTCGCGGCACAGCCGGACGGCCTCCGCGCCGTCGTCGGCCTCGCCCACCACGGCGACGCCGGGCGCGCCGGCCAGGATCAGCGCCAGCCCGGCCCGCACCGCCGGCTGGTCGTCGGCGAGCAGCACCCGGATCACCTCGGCCATGACACGCCCCGTCCCCTCACGCCGCCTCGCCCGTCGGCAGCTCCACCCGTACCCGCCAGCGGCCCTGCGCCGGGCCGGCGGCGAACCGCCCGTTGAGCAGCACCGCCCGCTCCCGCATCCCGATCAGACCGGCGCCCGCGCCGCTCGGCGCGCCACCGCCGGCGCCCACCGGGTTGTCCACGCCCACCACCACCCCCGCCGGCTCGTACGCGACCAGCACGTCGGCCTCGCCGGCGCCGTGCTTGAGCGCGTTGGTCAGCGACTCCTGCACGATCCGGTACGCGGCCAGGTCCACCCCGACCGGCAGCGGGCGGGGCTCGCCGCGCCGGGTCACCCGCACCGCCAGCCCGGCGGCGCGGGCCCGGTCGACCAGCCCGTCGACCTCGCTCAGCCGCGCCCGGGTCGTCTCGTCCGTCGCGTCGACGGCCGGCCCGCTCCCCGCCGGCTCCCGGAGCAGGCCGATCATCTGCCGCATCTCCGCCAGGCCCTGCACGCTGTTCTCCCGGATCACCCGCAGCGCCGACTGGACCTGCGCCCGGTCGAGCCCCGGCACGGAGAGCGCGGCCGTGGCGTGGATCGCCACGGCGCTCAGGTGGTTGGCGATCACGTCGTGCAGCTCCCGGGCCATCCGGGCCCGTTCCGCGCCGACCGCCTGCCGCCGGTCCAGCTCCACCAACCGCGCGGTCTGCTCGGCCCGGGCCCGCTCGGCCACCGCCTGGTCCCGGTACTGCCGCACGCTGATCCCGGTGACCACCGGCAGCACCCCGGCCAGCACCAACGGCATCCCGAAGGCCACACCCCGCCAGTCACCGGTCAGCAGCACCCCCGCCGCCGTGCCGAGCACGCTCAGCCCGACCATGACCCGCAGCAGCCAGCGCCAGGTCAGCGCCGAACCGAACACGCACGCGTCGTAGAGGACCTGGGTGTAGACGAGGACGGTGGCCAGCGAGCCGCCCATCGCGAGGTCGACCACCACCGCCACCGTGCCGAGGGCCAGGCTGGCGCGGGTGGCGACCCGGCGCAGGCCCACCGCCACGCAGGCCGCCGCCAGCGGCAGCAGGAACAGCGGCTCCGGCAGGCCCGGCTGCCAGGACAGCTGCGGCTGCGTGCCCAGGGCGTACATGACCGCGCCGCCGGCCAGGGACGCGGCGGCGAGCATCAGGTCCCGGCCGGCGGTGCCGGGCCCGAGCCAGGTCGGCGCTCGCATGGCCCCGATCCCACCACACCGCCCGCCGCCCGGGCTCCGACCGCCGGAGGACCCCGCCCCGCCCCACCCCCACCGAAAGATGTACGCCACCACGCCCGCCCCGCTCCCGCCGGTCCCGCGTCCGTCGGCGGTGGGGCGGGTCCGTCGAAGGAGGGAGGGAGATCTCGTCTTCGGCGGTGAGGGTTGCGCGTCCGGGGCGGGGCAGGGTGGTGGGGCACGAACGGGGAGGGGCAAAAATGCTGCTGGGAGTCATCGTCGCCTGCGAGATCGGGTTCTGGGTGGTGCTCGCCGCCGGGCTGGTCGCGCGGTATCCGCTGCGCCGGCCGCGGCTGGGCGCCGCGCTGCTGGTCTGCGTACCGCTGGTGGACCTGGTGCTGCTCGCGGCGAGCGCGCTGGACCTGCGGCGCGGCGCCACCGCGGACGTCACCCACGGCCTGGCCGCCGCGTACCTCGGCTTCTCGGTGGCTTTCGGGCACTCGATGGTCCGCTGGGCCGACCAGCGCTTCGCGTACCGCTTCGCCGGCGGCCCGCCGCCGGTCAAGCCGCCGCGGCACGGGTGGGCACGGACCCGGCACGAGTGGCGGGAGTGGGGCAAGGGCCTGCTCGGGTGGGCGATCGCCTGCGCGCTGCTCGGCGCGGCGATCGTCTGGGTCGACGACGCCGAGCGGACCCGGGAGCTGACGAACTGGATCGGCAGGCTCTCCCTCGCCATCGTCATCTGGCTGGTCGCCTTCCCGGTCTGGGAGACGATCTTCCCGCGCCGGGCGCGGCGCTGACCCGGGTCCGGCTGCACGGCCCGTCGGTGCCGGCCAGTACGGTGACAGGGCACGTCGGGCGACCCCGGCGGGCGTGGCGAGCGTGAGGAGACCGGATGGCGCACGGGGAGGCCGAGCACGGCTGCGCCCAGGGTGAGCCCTGCCGGACGGGCCACCACGACCAGCAGGCGGCCGCCAAGCATCACCGCCGGCTGCCCGGCGGGTTCCCGGCCCATGCGCCGGAGCCCCCTGGTCGTGCGGCGGAGCGCGCCGACGAGGACGCCCCGGTGCCCCGGCAGCGTGCCGCCGAGGCGGCCCTGCCCGGCGAGGTCGAGCCGGCGGCGGCGCAGGGCTGCCGCAGCGACCTGCCCGGTTGGGCCGGCGCGCACCGGCACGGCCCGGTCCGCCCCCGGCACCGTGTCGTCCGCCGGGAGCGACCGCCACGCCGCTGGTGCTGACCCCACGGGGGCGCGTGGCACGAACGTCCCCGCTGGCGCGGGCCAACGACGTGCGGCCGTCAGCGGGTGCGGCGGCGGACCAGCAGCGCGATCCCGGCGAGACCGGACGTGATCACCAGCACCACCGCCACGTTGAGCAGCAGCAGTCGCTGCAGCTCGCCGAGGGCCTCGTCGATGTCCTTCGCCGGGTTGAGCGCGTTCTCCGGGATGACCCGCTCGCCGCCGCCGACGCCGCCGCTCACCGTGTCGAACTGCCGCTCCAGCGGCACACCGGCGGTGCGGAGCGTCTCCGACATGCTGAGCCGGCCGAGGAACCACCCCGCGGTGGTCTTGCGGGAGTCGGGCTGCTTGGCGGGCCGGTAGACCCGCGGCCCGCCGACCGCCTTCGGGTAGAGGTCGTACGTCTGCTTCGGAACGTCGCCGGCGAACACCACGACCGTGTACTTCGGACCGAGGTCGGCCGCCTTCGGGCCACGGGCCTGCCCGGTGCGGCCGAGGAAGTTGACCTGGTCGACGACCGCCACGACGTGTGCCGGGTGGGCGTCGGCGTGCAGCCGCAGCGGCTCGGCCAGGCCCTCGCCGGTGATCTCCACGCCGGCGGGCGGCGGCTTCGGCGCCGCCTTCGCCGCCCCGGCGAGGCCGAGCGACAGGACCGTCGCCGCGAGCCCGCCCGCCACCACAGCGACCAGTCGCCGCATCGTCCGGACCATCGCCGCCTCCTCGCCCCGCTCGATGGATGGCTTGCTGCAGGTCACGCGTTGCCTGGCCGACGGAGTGACCGAACCCGCACACATCGGGTGCCCACTCTCAAGACTCCGCAGAACGTCGATCGGTTGCAGCTCGTGGAACAGTAATTGGAACTATCTGCGATCTGGGCCCGACTAATGAGCGGCAGCCGTTGATCAGCGGGCGGATCGTACCCTTACGGAGGGGTTCATGGGGGGCAGGGTCCCACGCGCGGTACGCACCTGGCCAGTGGTGGTCGGCGTGGCGCTCGGTGTGTCGCTGGCGCTGCCGGCCGCGCCGGCTGCCGCGCACAACTCGCTGACCGGCAGCGATCCGCGCAACGGCGCCCGGGTGGCCGAGGCGCCGACCCGGATCGAACTCCGGTTCCTGGCGAAGCCCGACCCGGGCACGACGAAGATCACAGTCACCGGGCCGGACAACGTGGTCGCGTCGGGCGGCCCGCCGACCTTCTCCGGCTCCCGGGTCAGCATCCCGTTCAGCCCGGGCAGGGCGGGGCTGTACGTCGTCGGCTACCGGTTGGCGTCCAGCGACGGGCACCCGGTCTCCGGCGAGGTGCGGTTCACCCTCACCACCGGCACCCCCGCCGAACCGCCCCCGTCGACCGGTCCGACCGCGCCGGTGTCGGCCGTACCGTCGCCGACCGGCTCCGCGGCGCCGACCTCGGCCGCGCCCGTCCCGGCGGGCGGCGGCACGACGGCGGCTGCGGTGCCGACGGCCGGGCGCAGCGAGGACGCGGCGGGGCGGGGCTGGCTGTGGGCGCTCGGCGGCGCCGTGGCGCTGGCCGCCCTCGCGGCGGGCCTGTTGCTCCGCCGCCGCTCCGCCCGCCGCTGACCGTCACCGGCCCGACGGTCCGGCGCCCGGGCCGGTCGGACCGGCCCGGGCGCTGACGGTACGTCTGTCGAGGTCAGACGAGGCGGACCCGGGCGGCCCGCAGCCGGCTCAGGGTGCGCTCGCGGCCGAGCACCTCCAGCGACTCGAACAGCGGCAGCCCGACCGTGCGGCCGGTGACCGCGACGCGCACCGGCGCCTGGGCCTTGCCGAGCTTGAGGCCGCGCTCGGCGCCGACCGCCTCCAGCGTCGACTTCAGCGTCTCCGCGTCCCAGGACTCCAGCCCCTCGAAGGCCGCCGTGGCCGCGTCCAGCAGCTCCGCCGAGCCCTCCTTCATCGCCTTGGCCCAGGCGGCCTCGTCGACCAGCGGCGCGGCGAGGAAGAGGAAGTCGACGTTCGGCACGATCTCGCTGAGCACCGCGATCCGGGTCTGCGCCAGCGGGGCCACGGCCGCGAAGGCGTCCGCGTCGAACTCCTCCGGCTGCCACGGCGGCGGGGCGATCGTGCCGGTGCCGGTCAGCCACGGCCGGCAGGCCTCGACGAACTCCTCGACCGGCAGCGCCCGGATGTACTCGCCGTTGAACGCGCGCAGCTTCTTCTCGTCGAAGAACGCCGGCGAGGGGTTGACCTCCGCCAGCCGGAACTCCTCCTCGATCACCGACCACGGGACGATCTCCCGGTCGCCGGAGGGCGCCCAGCCGAGCAGCATCAGGTAGTTGCGCATCGCCGCGGCGAGGTAGCCCTCGTCCCGGTACGCCTCCAGGGCCACCTTGTCCCGCCGCTTGGAGAGCTTCTGCCGCTTCTCGTTGACCACCACCGGCACGTGCGCCCAGACCGGCGGCTTGACGCCGAGGGCGTCCCAGAGCAACTGCTGCTTCGGCGTGTTGGGCAGGTGCTCCTCGGCCCGGATCACATGGGTGATCCCCATGGTCATGTCGTCGACCACGTTGGCCAGCAGGAAGACCGGCGAGCCGTCGCCCCGGGCGATGACGAAGTCCTCGATCAGCTTGTTCTCGAACGTCGGCTCGCCGCGGATCAGGTCGACCACCACGGTCGCGCCCTCGTCGGGCGTGCGGAAGCGCAGCGCGCGGCCCTCGCCGGGCGGCAGGCCACGGTCGCGGCAGAAGCCGTCGTAGCCCTGGTACTGCGAGCCGGTGCGGGCCTGCACGGCCTCCCGGGTGCAGTCGCAGTAGTAGGCCCGGCCGGACTCGTACAGCCGGGCGGCGGCGGCCCGGTGCTCGCCGGCGTACTGGGACTGGAAGTAGGGGCCCTCGTAGCTGCCGCGCTCGATGCCGATCCAGTCCAGCGCCGAGAGGATGCCCTCGGTCCACTCCGGCTTGTTGCGCGCCGCGTCGGTGTCCTCGATGCGGAGCACGAACACCCCGCCCTGCTGCTTGGCGTAGATCCAGTTCTGCAGCGCGGAGCGGGCGCCGCCGACGTGGAACATACCGGTCGGGGAAGGGGCGAAGCGTACACGTACCGTCACGCCCCCCAGCCTACGGCGGCGCGCGACCGGATTCGGCCAGGGGTACGCCTCAGGGCACCGAGCGGATCTTCAGCACCAGCACGCTGCCCAGCACGGTGACCGCGGCGGTGACCGCGTAGAGCGCCGGATAGCCGCCGAGGTGCACCACGAGCGGGGCGGAGATCGCCGGCCCGAGCACCTGCGGGGCCGAGTTGGCGATGTTGATGACCCCGAGGTCCTTGGCCCGGTCCGCCGCGGCCGGTAGCACCTGGGTGATGAGCGCGGCGTCGACCGACAGGTAGACCCCGTAGCCGGCGCCCAGCAGCAGCGCGGCGGCCACCGCCACCGGCCAGACCGGCGCGACGGCGAGCAGCAGCGCGGCGACGGCCATGATTCCGCCGGCGGTGATCACGAAGACCTTGCGCCGGCCGGAGCGGTCCGACAGCCGGCCGGCCACCACGGCGGTGGCCGCCAGGCCGGCCGTGTAGAGCAGGATCAGCACCAGCAGGCCGCCCTCGGGGTCGGCGTGGCGCACCTCGTCGGTGAGGAAGTAGAGCAGGTAGAGCGTGCCGAGCGCGTTGCCGAGCTGGACCAGGAACCGGGTGATCCAGGCCCAGCCGAAGTCGGGGTGGCGACGGGGTGACACCCACATCGCGGCGAGCAGGGCGCGCGGTCGCAGCGCCGGGCGGTGCGCCCGGGGCAGCGGGTCGTCGGCGGTGAGCAGCGCGAAGGGCAGGGACAGCAGCAGCACCGCGGCGGCCACCGCCAGGTAGCCGGCGGCGGTGCCGGTGACCAGTGCGGTGACCAGCACCACCCCGAGCACCAGCCCCAACGCCTGGGGGATGCCCACCCAGCCGGAGACACCGCCCCGCTGGGCGACGGGCACCCGGTCCGGCACGGCGGCGGTCAGGCTGGCCAGCATCGCGTTGAAGCAGACCTGGGCGGCGACCCAGCCGAGCGCGACCCCGGCGACGGTGCGTTGCTGGGCCAGCAGCACCAGGGCCGCCGCGCCGAGCACCGCGCCGCCGGCGGTCCAGACGTGCCGGCGGCCGAACTCCCGCCCGGCCAGCCGCGGGCAGGTCCGGTCCGACAGCGCCCCGGCGAGGGGGTTGGCGAGCACCGCGGCGAGCGCGCCGAACCCGGTGACCACCGCGAGCATGGCCTCCTTGTCCGCCGGCGCGATCCGTTCCACCTGCTGCGGCAGCAGCACCTGGATCGGGGTGAAGAACGCCATCCAGACCCCGAGGTTCGCGGCGAAGACCAGCGCGACCCAGCTCCGCCGGACCGGCACGGTCGGTTCGGCGAGCGCCGCCGGCAGCGACCCGGGCGTCGGGTCGACGGTGGTCACGGCCGGCTGATCAGGTCGCGGAACCAGGCATACGAGGACTTGGGCGTACGGGCCTGCGTGTCGAAGTCGACGTGCACCAGGCCGAAGCGCTTGGTGAAACCCTCCGCCCACTCCCAGTTGTCCAGCAGGGACCAGACGAAGTAGCCGGTCACGTCCACGCCGTCGGCCATCGCGGCGCGCACCGCGCGCAGGTGCCCGTCGAGGTACGCGATCCGTTCCGGATCGTGCACCCGGCCGTCGGCGTCGGGCACGTCGTCGTACGCGCAGCCGCTCTCGGTGACCTGGATCGGCGGCAGGTCGTCGCCGTACGTGCGGTGCAGCCAGCCGAGCAGCTCACGCAGCCCGTCGGGGGCGACCGGCCAGTCGAACGCGGTGCGCGGGTACCCGTCCAGCGGCACCAGCTCGAACGGCAGCGGCGAGCCCTCGTCCGGGGCGCGTACGCCGGTCGGGTTGTAGTAGTTGACCCCGAGCACGTCGATCGGGGCGGCGACGACGGCCAGGTCACCGTCGCGCACCACGGTCTCGTCGAAGCCGAGCCCGACCGGGTAGCCCCGGCCGAGGAGCGGGTCGGTGAAGAGGCGGTTGTGCAGCGCCTCGTACGCCGCGCCCGCCGCCCGGTCGGCGTCGCTGTCGCCGGCCGGCCGCACGGGCGAGTAGTTGTTGGCGATGGCGACCGGGCTCGTGGTGCGTGCCCGCAGCGCCGCGACGGCGAGGCCGTGGCCGAGGAGCTGGTGGTGGGCGACCGGGAACGCGTCGAAGAGCAGCGTCCGCCCGGGGGCGTGCTCGCCCGTGCCGTGGCCGAGGCTCATGTGGATGAACGGCTCGTTGAGGGTGATCCAGAGCTTCACCCGGTCGCCGAGGCGGGCGGCGGTGGCGTCGGCGTACTCGGCGAACCGGTGGGCGGTGTCCCGGGCGAGCCAGCCGCCGGCGTCCTCCAGGGGCTGGGGCAGGTCCCAGTGGAAGAGGGTGGCGACCGGGTCGATGTCGTGGGCCAGCAGGTCGTCGACCAGGCGGTCGTAGAAGTCCAGCCCGGCGGCGTTGACCGGACCGTCGCCGGTGGGCCGCACCCGGGGCCAGGCGACGGAGAAGCGGTACGCCGAGACGCCCAGCCCGGCCAGCAGCGCGACGTCCTCCGCGTGCCGGTGGTAGTGGTCGCAGGCCACGTCGCCGGTGCTGCCGTCGGCGATGCGGCCGGGGTCGTGGGCGAAGGTGTCCCAGATGGACGGGCCGCGCCCGTCCTCGCCGACGCCGCCCTCGATCTGGTAGGCGGAGGTGGACACTCCCCAGCGGAATCCGGCGGGGAACTCGGGCATCGCTGCGGTCGACATGCGCCCTCCCGTCGTACGTGAATCGTATTCGCGACTCTAGGGGTCGGCCGGGCGATGCGCCATAGGCCGTACGACGCCGTGGCGCAATGGATTTCGGCGTGTCTTTTTCCGAACCCGTCCAGGTACGTCCAAATTTGCGCATAGAGTGCCGATATCGTGGGATGTCCTCACTGGAGGAAAGACGGAAATGATCCTCGTGGAACGCAGTGCGCACGTGATGGCGCCAGTGGAAGCGGTCTGGAACGTCGTGCAGCGGGCCGAGCAGTTGCCGGCCTGGCTGGCGGGGGTCCGTGCGGCCGAGGTGCTCTCGGGAGAGGGCTTCGGGCGGCGACAACTGGTCCAGGCCGGCCGTGGCGCGGCGCATGAGGCCGAGGTGATCGCCTACCAGGAGCCGACCCTGATCGGCTGGCGCGAACGCGCCAAGGGCGCCGGTGCCCGGGCGGAGGCGCGCACCGAGATCTACGTCCAGCTCACCGCCGACGACGAGGAGGAGGGCGGGACGATCGTGCGGCTCATCGTCGTCCGGTGGCCCGCCGGTCCGGTCAAGGCGGCCCTGCTCCGCCTCGGCCTGCGCAGGGTCGGCGCCGACCTGGAGGACTCGCTCGCCCGGCTGACCGACCTGGCCGCCGTCGGCTGACCGGGCCGGTCCTGGCGTCGCCCGCGCGACGATGGTGGCCCGGTGTCCCCGCCAGGGACTCCGGGCCACCACCGTTCGTCCCCCAGGCACGACGAAGGGCCCGGCGCGGATGCGCCGGGCCCTTCGTCGCGGACGACCTAGCTGTCGCCGCCGGTCTCGCCGACCGGGGCGGCGTTGACGTCCTCGATGGCGTACTTCTTGGCCGCCTCGGCGGGGACGTTCGCCGGCACCGCGCCGCGCAGGGCGAGCTGCCGCAGCGTCGCCACCGCCACGGACTCGGCGTCGACGTGGAAGTGCCGGCGCAGGGCGTGCCGGGTGTCGGACATGCCGAACCCGTCCGTGCCGAGCGAGGTGTAGTCCCCGGGCACCCAGCGGGCGATCAGGTCCGGCACCGCGCGCATCCAGTCGCTGACCGCGACCTTCGGCCCGTCGGCGTCGGCCAGCTTCCGCGCCACGTACGGCACCCGCTGCTCCGCGCCCGGGTTGAGCAGGTTGTGCTCCTCGCACTCCACCGCGTCGCGGCGCAGCTCCGTCCAGGAGGTCACCGACCAGACGTCGGCGGCCACGCCCCAGTCCTGGGCGAGCAGCTGCTGCGCCTTGAGCGCCCACTGCATGCCCGTGCCGGAGGCCAGGATGTTCGCCTTCGGGCCGTCCACCTGCGGGGCCGGCGCGTAGCGGTAGATGCCCTTGAGGATCCCCTCGACGTCCACGCCCGCCGGCTCCGCCGGCTGCAGGATCGGCTCGTTGTAGACCGTCAGGTAGTAGAAGACGTTCTCCTGGGCGTCGCCGTACATCCGGTGCAGGCCGTTCTCCAGGATGTGCGCGATCTCGAACGCGAACGCCGGATCGTACGCGACCACCGCCGGGTTGGTGGCGGCGATCAGGAGCGAGTGGCCGTCCTCGTGCTGGAGCCCCTCACCGTTGAGCGTGGTGCGGCCGGCGGTGGCGCCGAGCAGGAAGCCCCGGGCCATCTGGTCGGCGGCGGCCCACAGCCCGTCGGCGGTGCGCTGGAACCCGAACATCGAATAGAAGATGTACATCGGGATCATCGGCTCGTCGTGCGTCGCGTACGACGAACCCGCCGCGGTGAACGAGGCGACCGAGCCGGCCTCGTTGATGCCCTCGTGCAGGATCTGCCCGCCGGTGGCCTCCTTGTACGACAGGAACAGCTCCCGGTCGACGGAGGTGTAGCGCTGGCCGTGCGGCGAGTAGATCTTCTGCGTGGGGAAGAGCGAGTCCATGCCGAAGGTGCGGGCCTCGTCCGGGATGATCGGCACCCAGCGCTTGCCGAACTCCTTGTCCTTCATCACGTCCTTGAGCAGGCGGACGAAGGCCATGGTGGTGGCCACCTTCTGCTTGCCCGAGCCGCGCTTGACGTCGGCGAAGCGCTCCGGGCCCGGGATGGCCAGCCGCTTGCTGCCCGGCCGCCGCGACGGCAGGTAGCCGCCGAGCTGCTGGCGCCGCTCCTTGAGGTAGGCGATCTCGTCGGACTTCTCGCCCGGGTGGTAGTACGGCGGCAGGTAGGGGTTGTCCTCCAGCGCCTTGTCCGGGATGTCCAGGTAGAGCCGGTCGCGGAAGGTCTTCAGGTCCTCCAGCGTCAGCTTCTTCATCTGGTGCGTGGCGTTGCGGCCCTCGAAGTGCGAGCCCAGCGTCCAGCCCTTGATCGTCTTGGCCAGGATCACGGTCGGCTGGCCGGTGTGCTCCATCGCCGCCTTGTAGGCCGCGTAGAGCTTGCGGTAGTCGTGCCCGCCCCGCTTGAGGTTCCAGATCTCGTCGTCGCTGAGGTCCTCGACCATCTTGCGGGTCCGCTGGTCGCGGCCGAAGAAGTGCTCCCGGACGTACGCCCCGGACTCCGCCTTGTAGGTCTGGTAGTCGCCGTCGGGCGTGGTGTTCATCAGGTTGACCAGCGCGCCGTCGGTGTCCGCCGCCAGCAGCGGGTCCCACTCGCGGCCCCAGACCACCTTGATGACGTTCCAGCCGGCGCCCCGGAAGAACGCCTCCAGCTCCTGCATGACCTTGCCGTTGCCCCGCACCGGACCGTCGAGCCGCTGGAGGTTGCAGTTGATCACGAAGGTGAGGTTGTCCAGCTCCTCGCGGGCGGCCACGCCGATCGCGCCGAGCGTCTCCGGCTCGTCCATCTCGCCGTCGCCCAGGTACGCCCATACGTGCTGGTCCGAGGTGTCCTTGATGCCCCGGTGGTGCAGGTAGCGGTTGAACCGCGCCTGGTAGATCGCGTTCAGGCCGCCCAGGCCCATGGAGACCGTGGGGAACTCCCAGAAGTCCGGCATCAGCCGCGGGTGCGGGTACGACGGCAGGCCGCCACCCGGGTGGGACAACTCCTGGCGGAAGCCGTCGAGCTGGTGCTCGGTCAGCCGCCCCTCGAGGAACGCCCGCGCGTACATGCCGGGGGAGGCGTGGCCCTGGTAGAAGATGTGGTCGCCGCCGCCCGGGTGGTTCTTGCCCCGGAAGAAGTGGTTGAAGCCCACCTCGTAGAGGGAGGCGGAGCTGGCGAAGGTGGAGATGTGCCCGCCGACGCCGATCTCGGGGCGCTGCGCCCGGTGCACGAGCATGGCCGCGTTCCACCGGACGTACGCCCGGATCCGCCGCTCCACGTGCTCGTCACCCGGGAACCACGGCTCGCGCTCCGGCGGGATGGTGTTGATGTAGTCGGTGGTGGTCAGCGACGGCACCCCGACCTGGCGCTCGCGGGCCCGCTCCAGCAGGCGCAGCATGACATAGCGGGCGCGCTTGGTTCCGCGCTCGTCGATGACACCATCGAGCGACTCGACCCATTCGCTGGTCTCTCCAGGGTCGATGTCCGGAAGCTGGCTCGGCAGACCAGCGGTGATCACCGGGCGCTTGCGTTCCGTAGCCACAGGCGTTCCCTCGGTTCTGTGTGGGATAGGTCTCTAGCGTCATCCTGCCCCCTGGTGGCACCCGCCGTCACGCCCACCGCCCCGAGACGCGACGCTGAACACAGGTACCCGTCGGTAACTTTCTGCGACCGGCGGTCCCGCCCGGTCGCCCCGGCGGTCCGGACCGCCGGTCGCCCACCGGGCGGACTTGTCCGGCCTCCCTACCCTGCCGGCATGAGATGGCGACCGGTGGTGATCGGCGGGACGATGACCGCCGTCGGGGTGGTCGGCACGGCGGTCGGCGGGGTGGCCGGCTGGCTCGTGTCACCGGGCGCGTTCATGATCGCGGCGCTGGGCGCGACCCTGGCGCTGCTCGGGGTCGGGCTGCTCCGGGACGCGCGGCGGCCGCGTGGCCGGCACCGCCCTCAGGGCGCGGCAGCGGGGTCGCTGTACGTCGGCCCGAGCGGGGACGTCGGCGCGGAGTACGGCGACCGTGACTACGGCCGGGACGGCGGGTCCGGCGGTGGTTGGTGGAGTGGGGGCGACTCCGGTGGCGGCTGGTCCGGTGGCGGCGACTCCGGTGGCGGCGACTCCGGTGGTGGCGACTCCGGTGGCGGCAGCTTCTGACCCGGCACTACGGCAGAATGCGACGTATGCGCAGTGAGGTGATCACGGTCCAGACCGGGTCCCGGCCGGCCGTCCGGGACATCACGGCGGAGGCCGAGCGGTTCGTCGCCGGCCAGGGCGACGGCCTGCTGCACGTCTTCGTGCCGCACGCCACGGCCGGGCTGGCGCTCATCGAGACCGGCTCGGGCTCCGACGACGACCTGCTCACCGCGCTCGACGACCTGCTGCCCACGGACGACCGCTGGCGGCACCGGCACGGCTCGCCCGGCCACGGGCGCGACCACGTGCTGCCGGCGTTCGTCCCCCCGTACGCGACGCTGCCCGTGTTGGACGGGCGGTTGGCGCTGGGCACCTGGCAGTCGCTCTGCCTGGTCGACCCCAACGGCGACAACCCCACCCGGACCGTCCGGTTCTCCTTCCTCCCCGGCTGACCGCCCCGCCCCGCACCGGGGCAGGGGCGGTGCCGGGTGGGCCTTCCGCGTCGCCGGTCAGGCGGCGGTGGCGAGCTGGGTGACGCGGACGCGGGTGACCAGCGCGTCGAGCAGGCCGCGGAGCAGCGCCTCGGTGGTCTCGTCCTTGACGGTGCCGTCGAGGGCCAGCTTCTCGTGCGCGTTCGTCACGATGATCTCCGGCTTGCTCAGCACGGCCGAGTCGGTCCAGAGGAAGAGCTGCCGGAGCTGGAGCTGGGCCCGTACGGTGCCCATGCCGGTCGGCGCCGCGCCCATGATGGCCACCGGTTTGTGCGCCAGGGGCGACACCCACGAGGTGATCGGGAAGCTCGGCCGGGACGCCCAGTCGAGCGCGTTCTTGAGCACGCCCGGCACGCCGTAGTTGTACTCCGGGGTGGCGATGAGCAGCGCGTCCGCCGCCGCGATCCGCTCCCGCAGGTCCGCCACGGGCGCGGGCGGCTCGGGTTCGACGTCCTCGCTGAAGGGCGGGATGGCGCCGAGGTGCTCGTACCGCTGGATGGTCATGCCCGCGGGGGCGAGGCGCTGCGCGGCCCGGATCAGCGCCGTGTTGAACGACGCCTCGCGCAGGCTGCCGGAGATGGCGAGGACCGAGAGGTCGGACATGCGGGAACTCCTCCGTCGGGTGCCCATCGCAATTTGCGTGAGCTGCTCGATAGTAGAGCTGCTCAACTATTGAACCGCAAGTAGGATGTGAGGCATGGCGCAGCACACCGACCTCCCCGCCCGTCCCGCTCCGGGCGACCGGCCCGAGCTGGCCGGCGACGTGGTGCGCCGGATCATGCACGTCGCCTCCGCGATGCGGCACCACCAGGACGTCGGGGTCGGCGCGCTGGGGCTCACCCCCGCCGCCGCCCGGGCGCTGCACGAGCTCGACCCCGACCGGCCGCTGCCGGCCCGGGACCTCGCCACGGTCCTCGGCTGCGACCGCTCCAACGTGACCGCCCTGGTCGACAAGCTGGAGCAGGCCGGGCTGGTCGAGCGGCGGATCGACCCGGCGGACCGGCGGCAGAAGACGCTGGTGGTGACCGACGAGGGCCGGCGGGTGCGGGCCCGGGTGCGGCAGGTCATGTCGGACTCCCGACTGCTCGCCGGGCTCACCGTCGACGAGCTGGCGAGCCTGCGCGAGCTGGTGTGGAAGGTCTCCGACGGCGGCTGCCCCGAGTCGTGCGGCGACGCCTGAACCGCCCCGCGTCGTTCGTGTCCGGGTGGGCGAGTCGGGCGCTCGTCGGTAATGCTGTCGGACGTGACCACCCCGCAAGATCTCGACGACCGGTTTCGGGAGGCGCTGGCCGCGCTGGCCGCCCCGCACCAGCCGCGTGACCCGGCGCGGCCGGTCACCGACGACGCGACGCTCACCGGCGCCCGGGTGCTGGACCTCTTCGACGCCCAGGTGACCAGCCGCCAGCTCGACCTGGCGGGGCGCTGGCTGCGCAGCTTCGGCGAGGGGTTCTACACGATCGGCTCCGCCGGCCACGAGGGGAACGCCGCGGTCGCCGCCGCCCTGCGCGCCACCGATCCGGCGCTGCTGCACTACCGCTCGGGCGCCTTCTACTGCGTCCGCGCCGGTCAGGCCGCCGACGCCGCCCGACCCGACCCGGCCGACCGGCCCGACCGGCCCACCGACGCCGACCCGGCACCCCCCGACGACGACGCCAGCCGCGCGGACGAGCCCGGCCCGGAGGAGCCGGCCGGCACGCCGCCGACCGCCGGGGCCGCCGCGGACCGGCCGCTCCCCCCTGGGTACGCCGAGGCGGCCCGCGACGTGCTGCGGGGGATGGTCGCCTCCAGCCGGGAGCCGATCGCTGGCGGGCGGCACAAGGTCTTCGGCCGGGCCGACCTGGCCGTCGTCCCGACCACCTCCACCATCGCCTCGCACCTGCCCCGCGCCGTCGGGATGGGGCTGGCCGTGGAACGCCTGCGCCGGCTGGACACGGCCGGCCGGCGCGCCGGGGAGGGGGTGCGGGTCGGCAGCGGCGGGGGAGCGGCGCACGCGCCCTGGCCGCCCGATGCCATCGTGGTCTGCTCGTTCGGCGACGCCTCGGTCAACCACGCCAGCGCCACCGCCGCGTTCAACACCGCCGGCTGGTACGACCACACCGGCCTGCGCATCCCGGTGCTCTTCGTCTGTGAGGACAACGGCCTCGGCATCAGCGTCCGCTCCCCGAAGGGGTGGGTGGAGACCGCGCTGCGGTCCAGGCCGGGCATCCGCTACTTCGCGGCCGACGGCGGCGACCTCGTGCGGGCGTACGAGGTGGCGGCCGAGGCGGCGGCCTGGGTCCGCCGGCACCGGCGCCCGGCCGTGCTGCACCTGTCGACGGTGCGGCTGATGGGGCACGCCGGCGCGGACGCCGAGACCGCGTACCGCGGCGCCGACGAGATCGCCGCCGACCTCGACCGGGATCCGCTGGTCGGCACCGCGCGGCTGCTGGTCGAGGCGGGCTTCGCGTCCGGCGACGAGCTGCTGGCCCGCTACGACGAGATCGGCTGGCAGGTGCGCCGGATCGCCGAGGAGGTGCTGGACGAGCCGAAGCTCGCCGCGCCGGCCGAGGTGGTGGCGCCGCTGGCCCCCCGCCGGCCGGTGCGGGTCGCCCGCGCGGTGGCGGACGCGGCGGCCCGGGCCAGCGGCCCCGGCGCCGGGGCGCGGGCGGAGGCGTTCGGCGGCAAGCCGCCCGAGCTGACCGGCCCGCTGACCCTGGCGCAGAGCATCAACGCCGCGCTCGCCGACGGGATGCTCGACCACCCGCAGATGGCCGTGTTCGGCGAGGACGTCGGGGCCAAGGGCGGCGTGTACGGGGTGACCAAGGGGCTGCGGGACCGGTTCGGCGCGGCCCGGGTCTTCGACACCCTGCTCGACGAGACCTCGATCCTCGGGCTGGGGCTCGGCGCCGGGCTGGCCGGGATGCTGCCCGTGCCGGAGATCCAGTACCTGGCGTACCTGCACAACGCCGAGGACCAGGTGCGCGGCGAGGCGGCGACCATGCAGTTCTTCTCGCAGGGGGCGTTCCGCAACCCGATGGTGGTGCGGGTGGCCGGGCTGGCGTACCAGGAGGGCTTCGGCGGGCACTTCCACAACGACAACTCGGTGGCCGTACTCCGGGACGTGCCGGGCCTGGTGATCGCGGTGCCGGCGCGGCCGGACGACGCCGCGCCCATGTTGCGCACCTGCCTGGCCAGCGCGGCGGTGGACGGCAGCGTCTGCGTCTTCCTGGAGCCGATCGCGCTCTACCACACCCGCGACCTCTACGCGGACGGCGACGGCGAGTGGCTGGCCCCCTATGCCGAGCCGGGCGCGTGGACCGGCGGGCACGTGCCGATCGGGCGGGCCCGGGTCTACGGGGTCGGCTCCGCCGAGGACGTCACGATCATCACATTCGGTAACGGGGTGCGGATGTCGCTACGCGCGGCGGCGACCCTCGCCGACGAGGGGATCGGCGCCCGGGTGGTGGATCTGCGCTGGCTCGCCCCGCTGCCGGTGGCGGACATCATCCGGGAGGCCGCCGCGACCGGCCGCGTGCTGGTGGTGGACGAGACGCGCCGGTCCGGCGGGGTGGGCGAGGGGGTGATCGCGGCCCTGGTCGACGCCGGATATGTCGGGGCGGCGCGGCGGGTAGCCGGAGTTGACTCGTTTGTACCATTAGGTCCGGCGGCGCGTCAGGTTCTGGTCTCCGAGGAAGCAATTACCCAGGGTGCCCGTACGCTGCTGGCACGGTAAATTCCGTTCCACCCGGTGCGCCACTTGCGCGGGGAGCCACAACTGTGTGGACTTGCCTGACGGCGTCGCACGACGCCGCCAGCAGGGATGAGATGAGGAGGCACGCGACAGTGAGCGCGACCGCTGGTCAGGCCGCCGACGGGGTACGCAGCCTGGCGGACCGGTTCGGGATCGAGCCGGGGATGGTCGTCATGGAGATGGGGTACGACGACGACGTCGACCAGGATCTCCGGGACGCCCTGACCGACCGCTGTGGAGAGCTGGTCGACGAGGACACCGACGAGGTGGTCGACGCGGTGCTGGTCTGGTATCGCGACGGCGACGGTGATCTCTTCGAGCTCCTCGTCGACGCCCTCGGCCCGCTGGCCGACAACGGTGTCGTGTGGCTGCTCACGCCCAAGGCCGGGCGCGAGGGGCACGTCGAGCCGAGCGAGATCGCCGAGTCCGCGCCCACCGCCGGCCTCCAGCAGACCTCGACCGTCAACGCCGGCCGGGACTGGAGCGGCGCCCGCCTCGTCCTGCGGCGCGGGGCCAAGGCCAAGAAGTAGGCGCCTCTGTGGCACCCGGCGGAGCCCACCGCCGGGTGTGGCAGGCTGGTGCCCATCCGACCCCATCCTGAGGAGCTCGCATGCCGATCGAGGTTGGCGCCGAGGCGCCGGACTTCGTGCTCAAGGACCAGAACAACCAGGAGGTCCGGCTCTCGGACTTCCGCGGCAAGCGCACCGTGCTGCTGGTCTTCTACCCGCTCGCCTTCACCGGCATCTGCCAGGGTGAGCTGTGCGAGGTGCGGGACAACCTCAACGAGTACGTCAACGACGACGTCCAGGTGCTCACCGTCAGCGTCGACTCGGTCTACGCCCACAAGATCTGGGCCGACCGGGAGGGCTACCAGTTCCCGCTGCTGGCCGACTTCTGGCCGCACGGCGCGGTGGCCCAGGCGTACGGCGTCTTCAACGACGTCGCCGGCATCGCCAACCGGGGCACCTTCGTCATCGACAAGGCGGGCGTGGTGCGCTTCGCCGAGATGAACATGCCGGGCGAGGCCCGCGACCAGCAGGGCTGGCGCAAGGCCCTGGCGGAGGCCGTCGCGGCCTGACCAGCCGGGCACACCGTACGACCGGGCCGGCGGGTGGCAGGGTAAGCTTGCTAGCCTCCGGCCCGCCGTACGGGCGTTCCGGGCGCGTAGCTCAGTGGGAGAGCACTCGCCTTACAAGCGAGGGGTCGCAGGTTCGAAACCTGCCGCGCCCACCCAACACCTTCATCGCCGACGTTGGCCCGAGATCTGCGTTGGCGAGTCACGGTCCGTGGTGGTTGCGGTAGGCCATCGCGCCTTCCATCGACCCGGGCGAGCCGAGCAGGTCCCGCCCGACCCGCCAACGTCCGTACGTGCGTCAAGGTCCGCTCGGCGTGGCGGGCCGGGCGGCGGTCCGCTCCCCAGACGGGCGGGTCGATGGCACACAGGATGCAGCGGCTGATCACTGTTCGGCCACGACGTCGGCTCGTGGACGGACGTGCCCTTCCGGGGCCTTTAGCATTCGCCGCATGTCACGCACCGGCAACCTGCGATGGCTCGTCTGGATCTTGGGCCCTCTGGCGGTGGCCGTGGCCCTGTTGGCCCAGTTGATGGCGGCGGTGTGGGGCGATCTCCTGCGGTTCGACCGAAGCTTCTGGGCCGGGCTGGACGGGGAGTGGCTTAACCTGTTGGCCACCATCACCGGCCTCGCAGCCCTGACGTCAGCACTCGGCGGCCTGGTGGCTTCCCGCTTGCTGTCCGGCGTGGTGAGGCGACTTGGCATCATCGCGTTGGTCGCTGCGGCGGGTCTGACCTCTGTTCCGTTCCTTCGCGGGAGGGCCGCCGACGCCCGTGACGTCAGCCTGGCGATTGGTGGGCCGGAGACCTCCGTGACCATCGCCCTGGCCGCCGGGCTCGTGTTGGGTGGCCTCACTGCTGGGGTCTTCCATGCCCGGAATGGACGTGCTCTGGCCACCGGCGTGGCGGTCACCATCGTCGCGGTGTGGGTGTTGGCCGCAGTTGCGACCAGGCTGCCGGTTCCCAAACTCGGACCCGCCGTTCAAGCGCCTCCGATCGGGATGCCCAGCGACATCTTCAGGACTGGCGAGTTGAAGCTGCTCGGCTGGCTTTCACTCCTTCCGGTTCCGTGGGCAGTGATCGGAGCCGCCTCAGCGATCGCCGCTAAGCGTTTCGCCGCTAGCCGAGCGACCGTCGTGCTCAGCGGCGTGCTCGGGGCAGTACTCGTTTCCCTCTCTTATTTCACGGCTCGTCCCAGCGGCGGCCCCTACACGGCCCACTCGACTGTCCAGAACGGTGCGTACGGCTACGCCCTCATGCTCATCGGTGGAGCACTCCTCGGAGCCACCCTTGCCAGCCGCGTCTCTGTCTGGGGCACACAGGAGGGCACCAGACAGCGTGAAACGTCGGCAACCAACCGCGAATAACGCGAGCTGAAGAGGGGCGCTGGCCAGGCGCCAGAGATAGCAACGGTGACAGCAACAGGGCCAAACGGATGGGGGCGAGGCCGGACAGCTGCGGAACGCTGGACGTCAAAGACGTGCACGGACCCCGCTGGACGGAGCGCCCAGAACTTACAAGCGAGGGTCGCCGGTTCGAAACCTGCCGCGCCCACCCATCACCACCAGGACCGACGCCGGCCCGAAGGGGCGCGGAGGCACCGGCAGGAACATGGCGAGGACCAGCTCGCGCCCGGCGGCGGTCAGGTGACGTTGTCCGATGTCACGGACGCCCCGGTCGCCGGCTGCTCGCAGTTCGCGCCGAAGGTGTGCGCCACGGACTGGCCCCAGTCCGTCGAGTCGGCCTGCACCTGGAAGTGCAGGTGCGGTGCGGTCGATCGGCCCGTGTTGCCTGAGAGCGCGATTGCCTGCCCCTGCGTCACCTGGTCGCCCACGTTCACGAGCACACCGTTGGCCTGGATATGGAAGTACCAGCTCGTGAATCCGCCGGCGTGGCGGAGCCGTACGGCGTTGCCCCAGTTCTGCAGGCTCCCGTTCGGGAACGGGGTGTTAGCCGGAGTGGTCGGCTGGTTGGGGTCGTAGGTCGTCGTCAGGTTCTCCTGGAGCCACTCGACGGTACCTTCGCGGGCGGCGCGGATCTCGGTGCCCGCGGGCAGGTCGAAGTCGAAAGCCCAAGATTGGCTGCCATTGTGGGAGCCGGCGGGGTTGTTGTTTCCTTGTCCAACTCTGTGAGCGACCCCGCCCTTCCACGGGTACCGGTAGGCGCCAACCGGATCTTCGGCGAGGTCGAGGCACGCAATCCTGAGCCCCTGCTGGAAGTACGCGCCGTCCTCGGTCCTGAAGTCGACAACGTGTCGCCGCGAACTCCACCACTGGGTGCCGTCCCCCGGACGCCACACTGCGGCGAGCCGCCCGTTATCGGTCGTCAGAGTGCCGAGGCGCAGCCCTTGGGCGAAGTAGGTCCGATCCCGGGCAGCGAAGTCGTCTTCCGACATGCCCCAGTGCACCCATTGTGTGCCGTCGCCGGGACGCCATACGGCGGCGAACTTCCCGTCCTTGATCAGGAGGGTGGTGATGCGGAGTCCTTGTGGGAAGTAGGTGGAGTCCTTGGCTTTGAAGTCGTCTTCCGACATGCCCCAGTGCACCC